>CAZEKS010000438.1:0-2744 GCA_964512795.1 uncultured Syntrophaceae bacterium | reverse complement strand
AGGGGTTTATTAAAGGCCTCTCTCTCTTTAACGTATTCGGTGGCGAAGTCAATGGCAGCAAATCCTACGCCCAGTGCCAAGGACCCAATGCCGATCCTTCCGCCATCCAGTTCCATCATCGCAATCTTAAACCCTTCCCCCTCTTTCCCTAAGAGGCAATCACTCGGAACGACACAATTGTCAAAGATTAATTCATTGGTCTGTGAAGCTCGATGCCCCATCTTTTCTTCGGTTTTTCCTATAATGAATCCAGGCGTTCCTTTCTCAATGACAAAAGCGCTGATCCCTTTTCCCTTTTTCGCATTCCGATCGGTAACAGCCCAAGTGACCGTTATCCCTGAAGCCTCTCCACTGGTGATGAGGGTTTTGCTTCCGTTCAGAATATAGGTATTGTTTTGACGGATGGCCGTCGTTCGAATATTGGCTGCATCCGATCCTGTATGAGGCTCGGTGATGGCAAAAGCACCAGCTGGATACTCGCCATTGCATAGCTTCGGGACATGCTTTCTTCTTATCTCCTCTTTTCCAAACTCAAAAATGACCTCTGCGACCATATTGGTTACAGAGGTCGTGACGGCATGGGAGGCACACCCCTTTGCAATCTCTGTGATGGCGAGACTATAGGCGACCACCCCAACTTCTGCCCCACCGAATTCTACGGGGATATTCATTCCCATCAGACCAAGCTCGGCCATTCGCTTCAAGTTTTGATAAGGGAATTGCTTCTCTTCGTCGTATAGGGCGGCTACGGGCTTGATATTCTTTTCGGTAAAATCCCTCACCATATCCCTGATCATCTCTTGTTCTGGAGTAAGTTTGAAGTCCATGCTGAACTCGTTAATGTCAAATGTCAAAGTTCAAATTTCAAATGAAGTTCAAATGACAAATCTTAAAGCTTAAAGATTTTTGACATTTGGATTTTGACATTTGGAATTTACTCAGTAGTTATAAAACCCTCTCCCGGTTTTTCTACCCAAGTAGCCTGCATCAACATACTTCTTGAGGAGAGGGCAGGGGCGATATTTTGAATCCCCTAAACCTTTGTAAAGCACTTCCATGATGGCCAGACACTTATCCAAACCGATAAGGTCAGCCAAAGCCAATGGTCCCATCGGATGATTCATTCCTAATTTCATGACGGTGTCGATGGCCTCCGGTGTTCCGACCCCTTCAAAGAGAGTATAAATTGCTTCATTGATCATAGGCATCAAAATTCGATTGGAGATGAACCCCGGAAAGTCATTGGCTTCAACAGGGGTCTTACCCATCTTTTCGGCGAGGGACTTCACTGTATTAAAAGTGTCCTCAGAGGTTTGAAGGCCTCGGATGATCTCTACTAATTGCATAACAGGGACAGGGTTCATGAAGTGCATTCCAATGACTTGTGAGGGTCTTTGGGTCGCTGAGGCAATTTTAGTGATGGAGATGGAAGAGGTATTGCTTGAGAGGATGGCTTCTTTCCGACAAATCCGATCCAATTCTTTGAAGATGTTTAATTTTAGGGATTCATTCTCTGTGGCTGCCTCAACCACAAAGTCGACATCGGCCATATCTCCTATTTGAACTGTTCCTTTTATCCTTCCTACGATTTCATCTTTTTTCTGGGAAGAGATCTTTCCCTTTTCCACCATTCGATCCAAATTTTTAGAAATGGTTGACAGGCCTTTTTGGATGAAAGAATCCGCAATATCACTCATCGCCACCCGGAATCCGGAATGAGAAGCAACCTGAGCGATTCCATTCCCCATCTGTCCGGCTCCCACCACACCAATCGTCTTGATCTCCATCCCCCCTCCTTCAATTCTCAATTGTCAATTGTCAATTTTCAATGGTCAATGACTAATGTAATCCCGAAAGAACAATACAAATTGAAAATTAGGAATGCAAAAATGATCAATAGCATTTTTGATTTCAGTCAGGATTTTTCTTTCCATTGTTAATTGCTAATTTTACATTGACCATTTTGCAATGATCTTTTAGATACGTTCCACAATTAAACTGACAGCTTCCGCACCTCCTAAACAGAGTGAGGCCATTCCCCTTTTGGCACTTTTATCTTTCATTGAGTAAAGGAGTGTGGTTAAAACTCTTGCACCGCTCGCTCCGATCGGATGGCCCAAGGCGACTGCACCTCCGTGGACATTCACCTTATTTTTGTCAATTCCCAAGGTTTTAATGACAGCCAAAGTTGTCGCAGAAAAGGCCTCATTGATTTCGAAGAGGTCAATATCTCCTACAGAAAGCCTTGCCTTTTTGAGAACCTTCGGAATTGATTGGATCGGGGCAACCAGGACATCCTCCAGTTCCACACCCGCTGCTCCTTGTGCCCCAACTTTTGCCATAGGTTTGACCCCTAAGGATTGGGCCTTCTCCTTTGACATCAATACCAGAGCGCTCGCACCATCGCTGATCTTAGAAGAGTTTCCTGCAGTGACGACTCCTCCCTCTGTAAAGACCGGTTTCAGTTTGGCCATCGCTTGGAGATCAGAATCACGAGGTCCCTCATCCATTTCAAAGAAAGTGGGTTGCCCTTTCTTTGAAGGGATCGAAATGGGCATGATCTCCTCTTTGAATTTTCCCTCTCGTATCGCTTTCATCGCCTTGAGGTTTGATTCATAAGCAAACTGATCTTGTTCCTCACGGCTGATATTGAACTTTTTCGATTGGATTTCAGCGGTGAATCCCATGTGGTAATCGTTGACCACATCCCAGAGACCATCATGAACCATTCCGTCCACCAATTT
>CAZEKS010000437.1:0-2774 GCA_964512795.1 uncultured Syntrophaceae bacterium | reverse complement strand
GAGCCTTCGATTACATCCCCAAGCCCTTTACGCCTGATGAGGTCTCCATTGTGGTAAAGAAGGCCATTGAGAAGAAGAGCCTCATGCTGGAGAATATTTACTTGCGTCAGGAGTTACAGGAAAAGTATGGGTTCCACAACATTGTGGGAAAAAGCAAAAGGATGCAGGAGATCTACCGGATCATTGCCAAGGTGGCCATGACCGACAGCACGGTCTTAATCTATGGGCAGAGCGGAACAGGAAAGGAACTCATTGCCCGAGCAATCCATTTCAACAGTCCGAGAAGGGATAAACAATTTGTTCCAGTAGACTGTGCCGCTCTTTCAGAGAATCTCTTAGAAAGTGAATTGTTCGGTCACGTGAGGGGTTCTTTTACCGGTGCCGTCACCACCAAACCAGGGCTTTTTGAAGTGGCGGATGGAGGGACTGTCTTCCTCGACGAAGTGGGGAATATCAGTTTATCCATTCAAGCCAAACTTCTCAGGGTTTTGCAGGAAAGGGAGTTTACCCCCGTAGGGGGAACCAAAGCCAAGAAGGTGGACATTCGGCTTATTGCCGCCACCAACAAGGATCTCGAAAAGATGATCAAGGAAGAGGTCTTCAGGGAGGATCTCTATTACCGTCTGAACATTGTCCCCATCTATCTTCCCACGTTGAAAGAACGTCAAGAAGACATCCCTCTTTTAGCCGTCCATTTTCTCAAGAAATATGCTGAGGAAATGGGAAAGACGATCAGGGGGTTTACCCCAGAGGCCATGGAAAAAATGATGAAATACCCATGGCCAGGAAATGTTCGAGAACTGGAGAATGTGATCGAGCGAACAGTGGTGATGATCGATGATGAAATGGTAAGGATTGAACATCTTATTCTTCCGGGTCAACAAGATAAAGAAATTTTGGAAAACCAAATCCCCATGACCAGTGAAGAACTAAAAGAGATCAAGAAGCAGATGAGGGAAAAGGTGGTTGAGGAGATTGAAAGGGCGTTTGTCCTAAATGCCTTGGAGCGCTATCAATGGAATGTCACCAGGGCGGCGGAAGAGGTAGGAATGCTGCGGCCAAATTTTCAAGCGCTGATGAGGAAGTACAGCCTCCGAGCCAGGGGAGAGTAAAAAAGGAGATCCAAAATCCAAACTTCAAGATCCAAAAACTTACTAAAATTCAAATTTTGAAGTTTGAAGTTTGAAATTTGAAGTTCCTAATTTATGTCAGAATTTTTTAAATGGTTAATTGTGGGTTGGTCGATTGTTGTGGTGGGGATTGCTGCACTTGGAACGATCTTAGTTGTCAAATATGGAGAAGTGAAAAAGATTGAGACAGATGATGTGAGTCTCTGTTTTATAATTGCTTTTTTCTGTTGGCTGATTCCAATTATTGCCTTCACAATTTTAGCCCGCACCTTAGGATTTTAATTAGATGTTAAGGTGCATATTCTTATTATTCTTTAAGTAAATCAATCAATTCTACTAATTAGTGAATTTTTGTTCATTTTGTTCTTAAAAAATGTATATTTATAATATACATTTTGCGTTGAACAATTTTTTAAATCAATTAATAAAAATTAATAATTTCAAATAATTAAATCAAATTTATTTTTCGGTTTAACGCTGGCACATGAAATGCATTGATAAGCGTCTAACCCGTAGAAAGGGGGGGATGCGGTATGATAAATGGAAAAAAACCTTGGTTGGCTGGATTAGTGGTTTGGTTTATCATCATGATAGCCACACCTGCCTTTGCAAGGTCTGTCAGCCTGAAAGACGCCGGAGTTACCCTCTGGATCTTCATCATCATTGGGGCCGTGATCGTCCTGCTTCAATTGATTCCAGCAGCAATTCTCTTCTTCTCCTTCATCGGAACTTCTTCAAGCATGGTCTTCAAACGGAAAAAAGAAACTCGGGAAGTGGCAACGGAGGAGAAAGCTGTCCCCCATGGAATTGAGCCGGCGCCTGTTGAAAAATAGGAATTGAGGAAAACAATACCTGGGAAAATGAGAAATATTATAATCCTTTTGAGTTTAATCCTGGTCCTGACCATTACATTGGTCTCTTTTGGAATTGCTTATGCTGGAGGGATCAGAGGAATAGGACTCTTAGGAGTCTGTTTTTTCTTCACGGGAGGGATCATCGTGGTTTTAGCCCAATTGATCCCCGCTGGAATTCTCTTTTCCTCCTTCATGGGGACAGCATTCTCCTCTTTTCGCCGGGGAGAGATGCCCATCCGGGCAACATAGGAAGATTGGAATAATAAGGAGGCCTGACTGAGGAGGAGTTTAATATGAAATCGAAAACGATCCTCATTGCCTATCAGGATGACCTTTGGGCCAGATCGCTCTCCACTTTCTTACAGGGCATTGGTTACAGGGTTGAAACAGCAAAGATGGTGAGTGAAATGATCCGAAAGGTTCGAAAAGGAAGCATCCATGTTGCCCTCCTTGAGGATGAGATGGAAGGAGTGAAGGCTTGTGACTTAGTCCCGCTCTTAAAGAAAATTGATGATAAGATCCAGGCTATTGTTATCTCTTCAGATCTCTCTATCGGGCTGGTGAAACGTCTTCGAGGGGCTGGGATCTTCTATCAAGCCATGAAACCAGTGGACCTGGAAGAGATCAAGTCGGCAGTGGAGTGTGCTTTTGAAAAGATTGAGAGAGAGAATTTAAAAGAAGGGTTTTCCCCTTTTCTCATTCCAAGGAGGGTTCCAGCATGAAATGGAGAGAAGATGGAAGCAAGGTTTGGGGTGTCATCGGGGGGGGGCTTTCCATCTTCTTTATCCTG
>CAZEKS010000436.1:0-2775 GCA_964512795.1 uncultured Syntrophaceae bacterium | reverse complement strand
ATTAATACTTCCTTTTAAATGCATTATTGCCCAATTCAATATTTCCTGAGCCTCTCCTATTATCTTTTCTTTGTCCTTATTATCCATAAACCTTTCCTCCCTTAGTTCTTCCAATGAGGGTGAGCAACCTGAGAGGAAATGGGGTCAGGCATGATTAATTTCTTATTTATGAATACTTGTTCTCCCGCCAAGACCCTCTGATATTATATTAGATTCCCGCTTTCAATATTTAATTATTTATGTCTGACCCCAATTTCCGTATCCATATCAATGAGAATCCCAACGAAGATCCAGTGCAATATCAACTTCACTCGAAGGGGTGAAAATGATTCAAGAAATTTTTTAACCATTGGTATCTCCACATCACTATTTTATTGACAATTCAGAGATTCCATTGTTAATTTTATTCACCATGAAAAAAATCCCTATTTTTTTACAACTTCCCATCATCAACTTCATTCTCATCGGGCTATCCTATTCTCCCTCGATAGCTGGGGATGGTGCCTTCACTTATCGTCCTCCAACTCGATCTTATGGAATCGATATTCAGGCGATTACTGTCATTGGCGCCCCACAGACTTATACCATTCAAAAAGATGATACTCTATTAGACATTGCTCGAGATTTTGGTCTCGGTTTTTCTGAAATTCAACTCCCTTACAAAAACCTCGACCCCTGGGTTCCTCCTGAGGGATTTGAGTTGACCATTCCAACCTTTTGGATATTACCTGAGGGAAAATGGAATGGAATATTGATCAATATCCCTGAAATGAGGCTTTATCTCTTTCTTAAAAAGGTATCCATGGTGAAAACATTTCCGATTGGTATAGGGGTTACCGATAATTTCACGCCCGTAGGACGGTTTTATATTAAAAATAAGAGAGTATCTCCCACCTGGCATATCCCACTCTCCCTTCGTGAGGAGCATGAGGGGAAAAAATCTATTCCTCCTGGTCCTGACAATCCCCTCGGCTCCCACTGGCTAGGTCTATCAATCAGCGGTTATGGAATCCACGGCACTAACTCCCCATGGGCAGTTGGACGTCTGGTCACCCATGGATGTATCCGTCTTTACCCAGAAGATATTCTCCATCTCTATCCCATAATTCCAATTGGAACTCCTGTAAATATCATCTACGAGCCGGTAAAAATAGGGTTTAAAGAAGGACATATTTTCATTGAAGTCCACGAGGATATTTATCATCGAATCCCTGATCCTTTCGAATTCACACTTAAAAAATTAGAAGAAAAAGGGATCAAAAACCTTGTTGATTTAGAGAAATTGAAGGAGGCTTTAGATCAGAGAAGTGGATTTCCCATGGAAATCACATCCGATTTCGATCATGGGAGGTGAAGACAGCCTGACCGAGCCTCCTTCAACATTTTTATTTATTTCTTCAACTTCTTCTCAAAGATGACTTCCGATTTCTTTGCTGCTTCTTCGGCCTTCTTGGCCGCTAATTCCGCCCTGCCGGCAGCTGCCTGAGCTATCCTTGCCGAATCTTCTGCTTTTTTAGCAGCCGATTCTGCCTTGAATGCTGCAGTTTCAGCCCTGGAAACAGCTGCCTCAGCCTTTGACGCAGCCCCTTCAGCCTTTGACGCTGCCGCAGTCGCCCTCATTGCCGCACTCTCTGCTTTCTCGGCTGAAGATTCAGCCTTCTTCGCTGCATTCTCAGAGCGAATGGTTCCTTGTTCGACCTTCTTCTCAACGCCCTCTACTTTTGAAGCAGCAGCATCGGCCTTTTTTGTAGCTTCCTGGGCTGCTTTCATCGCGGCCTCAGCTGTTGATTGTGCATCACGAACCTCTTTCGTAGTGGCACAGCTCAAAAGCATGAAACCCAGAATGAAGGCCATTACTATTGAAAAGACCATTTTCATTCTCATCCCTTTTCACCTCCTTTCTTACTTCATTTTTTTAATCTCTTTCTAAAAACCCCTTCAATTTTCTCTGCGGCTGCTTCTGCTTTTCGTGCAGCGATCTCAGTTCTTTGAGCAGCCCCTTCCGCCTTTGAGGCCGCTGATTCCATTATTTTTGCAGATTTCTCTGCCCGATCTGCTGCCCTCTCAGCTATCTTCACCGCCTCCGATGCCCTTGCGGCTGCCTTACTGGCTTCTCTCACTCCTTCCTCTACCTTAGCCGCCATGATCTCAACCTTTTTTGCTGCCTCTTGGGCTGCCTTCATTGCTGTCTCCGCGGCCACTCTTGTCGTCTCAATCTCCTTTGGTGTTGCACAACTGATAAGAATTCCTAAAGCAATAAGAAAACTCCAACTTAATAGGATCCGGTTCATCATCTTCCTCCTCCATCGCATCTAAATCTGCCTCCATTTGTCTATTTCTTTAAGTGTCTTTCGAAAGCCCCAACTGCCTTCTCGCTAGCTGCCTCCGCCTTTTTTGAAAAGTTCTCTGATGAAGCGGCAGCCTTCTCTGCTCTTTGGGCAGCTGCCTCCGCCTTTTCTGCATATTCCTTTATTTTATCCAATACCATTTTTGCTTCCTTGTTCGCTTTCTCTGCTGCCACTCTTCCCTCTCTGATCTCCTGAACGGGATTACATCCTAAAATAAAAGCAAGAAGAACGAGAATAAAAACACATCGATTCAATTTTCTCATTTTACTCCTCCTTTCTAAAAATGATTTACTCCTGATCAAAAAAGAAAGTGACTTTCAAATTTTGGGCCTCCATAATTTCGACCAATTTTTTGACCGAATCATAAATGAAACTCAGCTCTCCTTTTTTCAAATTTCTTAGTCCGTATATCATTCTCCCCTGAACA
>CAZEKS010000435.1:0-2776 GCA_964512795.1 uncultured Syntrophaceae bacterium | reverse complement strand
ATCCCATGCATAAACTTGCTGGGGCTGATGCGACGAGAGCACTGGACCTTCTGAGATCCAGGAAACGCTGAAAGATAAGGACACAGGATCTGCCTTTGACATAGGACAAAAACGGCGAAACCAATAAAATGGTTTGTATCTATTTGTTATTGAATCTGAATACAAGAACCGTCCCCAAGATTATAGCGGAGTTGGTCAACGGGTTAGGCCATGTCAATACCGAATTACCGATGGCTGGCACCGAAAACTCCTTCCAAAAGTCCAGTCTGGCTTTTACTTTGCGATGTTCACAGGTAAACGCCAACAATTGACTATCTCTTGTTTAGGAGGATTCAAGAATGACGTCGTATCAAACGGCCCTAAGAAAGCACCTGGCGGAGTACAAGGCTAAACGCCTTGGAATTCGAGAAGCAGGGGTTTATCGCAAAACTGGCCGCGCATATCGGCACTTGCTGCCCTCTAACCTTCGCTACCTCAACCTCCTCGAATCGATTCGTGCCGAGTTCAGAGAATATCTGCGTCACAGTCCTACGGTTCGACTGCATCCCGATTTTCACCATCTCAATTCTTCTCAAGCCCTTGCATTCAACCTGTTCTATCCATTCCTGAGTGCTGGTGGAGAAGCCGCGAGATCGATGGCTCAAGCGCTCGGCCTGGAAGGCGATATCCGAGAATGGCACTTTGAGTACGTCCCCGATGCAGAAGAAGGGACCAATGTCGATGTGGCATGGCAAAATTCTGATGGCGCTTGGGCCTTTTGCGAAGTGAAGCTATCGGAAGGGGAGTTCGGTAGTGCCAAACCCGATCAGAGACATGAGAAAAAATTCCGCGAGATCTATTCCCCAAGGCTCCATGGACTCGTTGACGAACGATTGCTTGAATTCAATGAGTTCTGCCGACATTATCAGCTCCTGCGCAATATTTCTTTGTTAGCGACACATTCAGATAGTCATGTGGTCTTCCTTATCCCTGAACAAAACAGTGCCTTGGGCCCGGCGTTGCACGCTGTGCTCGGCTCGTTGGCGGCGTCGGTACGACACCGAGTGCATGTCGCCTACCTGGAGAAAGTGCTTGTCTCAATCAAAAATCACAGAACTCTTAACCCCGAGCTCAAGCTATACGCTGCTCAGTTGGAGGAGAAGTATGTCGTCAAGCAGGGGAATTCGACCGGATAAAGAGGCTATTAATCATTTGCTTTCCTAAAGGAAGGGGATCGGAAACCTCCACTCACATTTGGGACAGATTTGCTTCGAAGGTTTTAATAGGAAATAAAAGAAGTGCAGGCCGGTGAAAGAGACCTGGCTCCTTAAGGCCCATCTCAGCGATTCCGAAATACAGGGTCTGCCCATGACACAGGACAAAACGGCGAGGCCAATAAAATAGTTTTTATCTAATTGTTATTGAATCAGAACACAAGAACCGTCCCCAAGCTTACATCAAATGATCTACTCCTCCGAAGATTAACCCATTCATAAGAAATGTGTTTGACTTTTTGAACAACTTGGTATTGAATTATTCTTGGGAGCCGGTGCCAATAGGACAGCGGTTCTTGGGTTCATTGCGTCTGTGGAAAGTCATTCGTCATGAAAAGTGTCAATTTTCACCTACGTCCCTCAGGGTTCTCCTCAAAATAGAAGCTTCAAAGCTCGGTTGTTTCGGTGCCACGATTGAACCGAAGGCTGGGAAGATTTTAACCGGCTTGAAGTTTGTGCTCGAGAGCGGCGGGAAGATTGATGTGAGAATAAAGGGAATGGATATAGATAAAGAGGAACTGAAGTTCTTGAGGGTTAAAGCAATTGCGGCCGGAAAAGAATATTATCGCGATGATAAAATGTATATCCAAGTGATGCGCGATCCTATTAAAGTTATACGGACGGATCCGGCAGATGGTGTTTTTTGTGTTATTTCGCGAGTTCCGGCAGGCCCGGCAGAGGTCCATGTAGCTTTTAATAAAGAAAGCTTGCCTTCAAAGACAGTCGAGGTCAAAAACGGGGAGTCCGTACGCGTAGATTTTGAGTTGAATATCAAAAAAGTTATTCTCAGCGGCATTGTGACTTATCTTGGCAAGCCTCTGCCGAACTGGCTTGTGCTATTTAAACGAACGGATGGAAAACCTATAACTGGCCTTTCAGGCGTTGTCACTCCTGCTGACGGTTGGTATGAAATTAAGTTGTATCCAGAGACTTATGAGATTCAGTTATGCGAACCAGAAGAGGTGGCTGATAAAGGTGGCGTCAAAGTTAAAGGCCATGTGCTTAAGTTTAAAAAGATTCATGCCGTGACGAAAACCGAAACTCTCAACCTCGAGATTTCCGGCCTGAAAAGAGTCGATTAAAGGAGGTAAGTCATGAAAAAGATGCTGGTTTTATTGGCAATGGTTTTGGTGATGGTCTTGACTTTTGGTTGCGCGCCAATCACAACTATAAAAGATGAACTACCCACAGGGATCCCAAAGGGATATGTAGAGTTCTACCGGTTGTGGTCCGATTCACAGAAAGTGAACCAAGCGAGTTTAATCCCCGATATTTATTCGATTGATCGATTGAACCAGGAAGTAAAGGAAGGACAACTCTACTTTGCCTCTGCTTTAAAACAACGCGGGTATCTGCGGCTAGCCAGAACTCCCGGAATTCATCATTTTATAGTTAGATTAGGAACCGCAAATCAAGCTGTCCATGTGAATATTGTGGAGGGTATGGTGGTGCCTGTTAGAATTATTTTTACCGACATTGAGAAATCCAATTATGTTTCTCCTCCTTCTTATGGCAGAATGACC
>CAZEKS010000434.1:0-2780 GCA_964512795.1 uncultured Syntrophaceae bacterium | reverse complement strand
CCGTTAGGACGGTTACCCATAACCTTAAAATAATCGCAATTCTAAAGCTCCCGAAGCTGGCTCTCTGTCCCCTCCCCGCCATTACGACACAGTCTCCCAGGGGAGGGGAATGGAGTGAGGAATTTTAGATTTTTCAATCCCTGCCTGCGGTAAGCAGGTTCTATCTGCTATCTGCTATCTGCCCAAATCTATATTGAGCTGCTCTGACCAACCCCATTGGACCCGTCATCATGGTATTTCCACCGGGGGAGGCGCAAATGAATTTAAGCGAAGTCCCCTTAAAAATATCCCGGTTGGGACCGGTGACAATCACCGATATTTCTCCGTGGAAAGGTTTTAGAGTGATGGCACCATGCCCATTATCATCAAAAACCTCTTTCCCGCTCAACTCACCCCGGATGAGGAGCCTTAAATCACTCTCTAATTTTTTAGAAGTCAATTCATGAGTATGGTGCTCATAGAGAGCTTCAATCCTTCTCTCCAATAGTAAAGCAGCAATGGTATGTCCATTCCCCACATTGACGACCAGCGACGGCCCAGTGACATCATCAAGACAACCCAAAATGGCTGAGAAACAAGTATCCATCACCAACACTGGAACTGAGAGAGCCCTTTTCACTGCGGCTACTGCTGATTTCATTCGAAGCAAATAGGCTGGAATTGATTCCTCCAAAAAATGAAAAGTCTCGGGTCGGTTATCTTTTCGGAGCATCCTCTCCATATTCTCAAAACGGAAGGCCCGATCTGAAACCCCTTTCGGTGAAACACCATGATCCTGAACGGCAATCGCAACAACATCAACCTTAAGATCCTCTCCGAAATTTGAAAGAAATTTTTCAAACAGTGGTAGATTAACTTCCTGGATCTCCAATTCCTGGAAATGATTGGTCTCAGGCTGCTTCCCTACCTCAATCCCCATCGACTTGACCTCATCCAAGTCATTGCGAATGGAATAAGCAGCAGATTCTTCCATCACCACGCGATATCCCTTTTGAAGGTGACGAAGGATTGTCCTACCAAGGGCTCCTCCTCCAATCGTGTCGCCATGGATATAGACATGGCTCTCAATTGTCTTAAGTTTCTCTACAAAGAATTTGGATGGCGTGGGCAGGACGAGGCTGACACAATTTTCGTTCTTTTTTTGCGAATCAAAAAGGAGAATATCCTGGGTGCCAGCACCGATATCAATGGCAAGAATCTTCATCTTTGTGTCACGTGTCCATGTTTACGATGAATGATAGACTATAAACGATGAACAGTTGATGTGTTCATTGTTCATTGTTCACAGTCCATTGTATGCCTTTTCACCCTCTACCCTTTGATCACTCCCATCGGGACGAGCTTTGCTACTTTTCGGCTGATGCCCGCACGATAAACCACATTCACTACATCACTGACATCTTTATAAGCCTCGGGGATCTCTTCCACAATGGTTCCTCGACTTGCACCCTTTACAATGATGCCTTTATCTTCCAATTCCCTTACAATCGCCCTCCCCTTTGCTGCTTTAATGGCTTGATGCCGGCTCATTACCCGGCCTGCACCATGGCAGGTGCTCCCAAAGGTCTCTTCCATGGCTTTTTCCGTCCCCACCAAAACATAAGAGCATCTGCCCATATCCCCTGGGATGAGGACGGGTTGGCCAATGGATTGGTAATCCGATGGAATATCTGGATGGTTCGGAGGGAAGGCTCTCGTTGCCCCTTTCCTGTGGACACAGAGTCTCTTTTTCTTTCCATTCACTGCATGGGTTTCAATCTTTGCAATATTGTGGCAGACGTCATAGATCAAATCCAACTTCAAATCTTTCGGACCCTTCTTAAGAACCTGCTCAAAGGTCTCCCTAACCCAATGGGTGATCATCTGACGATTGGTGAAGGCAAAATTGGCTGCACAGGTCATAGCCTCGAGATATCGCTTCCCTTCAGGCGAAGAAATGGGAGCACAGCAGAGTTGGGGGTCTGGAAGTTCGATTTGATATTTCCTGGCGGCATCCAGCATGACACGGATGTAATCGTCACAAACCTGGTGACCCAAACCCCTTGAACCGGTATGAACGATAACAGTGGTCTGATCCTTCCACAGCCCTAACGCGCGAGCGATGGTCTCATCAAAAACTTCAGCCACATACCCGACTTCAACAAAATGATTTCCGGAGCCCAATGTTCCCAACTGGGCCCTACCCCTTTCCATGGCCCTTTCAGAGACGCGGTCCGGATCGCCTCCCTCGATACATCCATGCTCCTCAATGTGGTCAAGATCTTCTGCTGAACCAAAACCTTTTTCTACGGCCCACTTAGCACCCTTTTTTAAAACCCGCCGTTCTTCCTCCCGACTCAGTTTGAGGTCTTTCCGGTGGGACCCTACACCTGAAGGGATGTTGACAAAGAGGGCCTCCACCAACTCTCTTATTCTTCCCTGAATGTCCGTGCGGCTCAGACCTGAGCGCATCAACCGGACACCTCAGTTGATATCGTAACCCACTCCTCCAGGAGAAACGACACCCTCATCCATGTCAAAACCTGCCACTCCTCCAATAGGAAAACCATAACCCCAATGGATATCCGGCATTGCCAAGGAATGGCCCACAATTCCCGGAAGCCATGCGACATTGGCCACCTGGACCAGGCTCTGGTCATTTCGAATATCATTGAACATTCGCTCATCGGCATAGACGATCCCATCGGTCCTCATCTTTCCTTCTCGAGGAATTCTCCACCGATAGTCATCTATCTTCTGAATCTTGATTTTTTCTTGATCAGGCATTTGTTACTCCTATC
>CAZEKS010000433.1:0-2784 GCA_964512795.1 uncultured Syntrophaceae bacterium | reverse complement strand
ATCTTTTTTTATCTGTTCCATAATTTTTTCACAGCTTCCCTTTATTAAAGGGGGAAATATCTTACTCCTCCCTTTGGTAAAGGGAGGTTGGGAGGGATTTTGAAAGAAGAAATCAAAAAAGCCTACTTCATTGCAAAAAAAGATATGGGAGCTTATTACCTCAAACCTCCTTTGATCAGTTGGGGATTGATGCTTCCGATCGTCTTCACCTTGGCTTTCTATTTCAGAAATCCAGCGGGAATCAAAGAGGTTGTCCCGGGATTAATTGGTTTGACCCTTCTCTTTTCATGCACATCCATGGCCGCCATTGTGATCACTTTTGAGAAAAGAATAGGTGCCCTGGAGCGCCTTCTCCTGGCGCCGCTGGAGATTCGAACAATCCTGTTCGGCAAGGCCCTTGGAAGTACTGTGTTTGGCCTGGTGATCACCTCGGTCATCACGATCTTCCTCGTTCCAATCATAGGCCTTTCTATCCATCACCCCTTTTCTTTTTCTCTCATTATCATCCTTTCTGCCACAGCCTTCTCACTACTTGGAATCCTTATCTCGGTAGGAGTTAAGGAAGTCTTCGAGGCCATGACCATGTCCAACTTCTTCCGCTTTCCCATGATCTTCCTCTGCGGGGTCTTCTTTCCAGTTTCTTCTTTGCCCTTTCCCCTGTCTATTATTTCCTATCTTCTTCCATTAACCTATACGGTGGATGGATTGAAACATTGTCTATTGGGGAGTCAAGGAGCTATCCCATGGTTCTGGAATCTAATGATTCTAATGGCATTTGTTATTTTGTTATATGTGGTTTCGCTGACCATCTTTAAGAAAAGAATTCGGCAAGAATTCTAACCCTCACCTTAATCCTCTCCTCAGTGGGGAGAGGGCAAGAGTGAGGGAAAGAAAGGAGGTAAATCAAAAGATCTGGGGAATTAAAGTTAGAGGCTGAAGGTATAGAAGCATTTTTATTGGTGGGGTATAACATTGAAAAAGATTTTGCGTCAAACAGATCGATTACAAAACTTTAATCTAAGAGGAGGTGGGGGTATGTTAAAAGAAACGAACAGGAGGGAGTTTATAAAGGGAGTAACTTTTGGAGGAACTGCTCTATATGTCTCGGGAATGTTAGGTAATTCCCCAAAAGGTTGGGCTGCGTAAAAAGCAGACATAGGAGAGTGTAAAAGCGTCAAGATTCGATGTATCTCTGAAACCAGCTGGTTCGACAATGCCCAGCTTTTGGCCGATATCAACAATGCAGGAGGTGCGAAAGCGAATCAGTATGACATCAAATGGTACCGCAAGAATTCAGGGGGACACAGTGCATTGATCGAAGTCGAAGCTTTAAATGGGACATGGAGAAGATTTTTATTAGATACCGGTTGGAATCCCGCATGGATGGAATATTCATTTCAGCGAGAAGGTATTGACGATATGCTCAGAAAGGGAGATATAGAATTTTTATATGTATCTCATGAGCATATGGATCATTTCTGGGGTCTACCCATTACCGTTAAATATCGTCCGGATCTTAAGGTGATGGTCTCCAACAGATATTATCCTGAAGGGAAAGCTCTTTTTCAGAAGAGTGGTCATAAAGGAGAACTTGTGGAACTCGAACCAGGAAAAATTCATAAACTCTTTCCCGGCTGTACCTCGGTCACCTTTGATATTCCCATTCTGATTCGAGTTCAAGGAGAACATGGTCTCTTTTTTAATGTTAAAGACAAGGGATTGGTTACAGTTACTGGTTGTTGCCACATGGGTGTCCTGAATTTGATGAAATTTGGGGCGGAAAATATTAGGGGTGGTGATAAGCCTTATGGGCTTTATGGGGGTCTTCATATTTCTCCCTTTGAACAGTGGGATCCTAAGCTGGATGCGGTGATTACCGGTCTTGAGGTTTTGAAATTACAGAAGGTGGCGGCCAACCACTGCACAGGATTAATTACCGTTCAAAAGATATTAGCTGCCAATATCCCGGTGATCAAAGGGACAGCAAAGTACGGGAGCCGAAGCAACCTTTACGTAGGGAATGAAGACGAAGTCGTTTTTTGATAAAATCGGATAGTCAAAAATTATGGGGCCTTGAGGTGCCATGCACCTCAAGGCTTTTAAAAAAACATTTATTGAAATTGAGAATCAAACTCTTCTGAAGATAAGATGATCAGCTCATTGAAAGATATATTTTTAACTAAGGGTTTAAAAAATACGCGCGAGAGAGAAATCATTCTCAGAGAACTTGAGGCTCGGACAGACCATTTTAACGCCGAGACGTTATATTTTTCCCTCGTTCGAAAGGGATCAAGCGTTTCAAGGCCAACTATTTATCGAACACTCAAGCTTCTCGAACAGCTTCACTTCATCGAAAAACTCGATATCAAAAAGAATTGTTTCTATTACGAAACCATACCTCAAAGGAATGAACATGGCCATCTGATATGTGAACAATGCGGGAAAATCATCGATTTTTCAAGCAATGGTATCAAAATTCTAAAATCCGAGGCTTGCAAAGACAAGGATTTCAAGCTGGAAAACATTTCGGTTCAGGTATTTGGGTTATGCAGGGATTGCCAGAAGGCATTTAAGAGAAAGAACTGAACATTCATGGAGATGAGGGTATGGCAAAACAAGAGAAGCTTGTTATCATTGGCGGGTCTGCGGGCGGCCCGAGCGCAGCGGCCAGAGCGAAACGAGTTGACCCTGATCTCGAAGTGACCATGTTCGAGCAAGGTCGATTCATCTCCTATGGCTCCTGAGAGACCCCCTACTACATCGGTGATGTAGTAAAAGATCAGA
>CAZEKS010000432.1:0-2797 GCA_964512795.1 uncultured Syntrophaceae bacterium | reverse complement strand
TTTTAGGGGATACATTAGAAGTTTTAAAGACTCTACCAGATGAGAGTGTGGATTTGATTGTGAGCGAACAAATTGAACAAAGCAAATTGAAGATAAAAAAATTTAGTCTTACATGTGAAATCGTTCAATAAATATAACTCAGGGGGACCCAAATGCCTCTCACAATGGATACGGTCTTAAAGCTCTCGACACCTAAAAAGGTCTTAATATTGGTTGGTATTCTATGTGCCTTGGCAGCCCTATACTATAATAGTTTTTTTAAACAAAAACAAGAAGAGCTGAAGGCATTGGAGGCCGAAAATGGTAAGTTGATGAATGAATCGAATCAGTACAGAGCTGTCGAAAGGGAATACGAGAGATTTAAAGAGCAGGAGAGAAAGCAAAAAGAGGAGATGATAAAGGCTCTCACTCAAATTCCCAATGAGAAAGAAATCCAAGAGATATTGAAAAACATAACCAGCCTTGGAAAAGAATCGAATCTTGAATTCACCCTCTTCCGGCCGAAGCCGGATCAGCCTGGAGAAGACATTGTAACAGTCCCCATCGAGCTGGCTGTATTGGGGAGCTACCATAGTACAGTCATTTTCTTTGATAAAGTGAGCAAACTTCCAAGAATCATTAACGTTGTCGATTTTAATATGACGAGAGTAAGAGATATTAAAGGAATGGGAGAGGCCGATATTTTAATAAAAACATCCTGTCTGGTCAATACGTTTCGATCTAGAGAAATGAAAAGCGAAGAGAAGAAAAGTGAGGAGAAGAAAAAGTGAAAAGAAAGAGGTTCCACTGGAAACAGAGGTAGATATTCAAAAAACTCGAAAGAAATAGACGACGACTCTGTTGCCTGGTACTCATAGGCCTCGCGTTCATATTTTTTATGGCTGGGTGTGGTGGGAGTCCTCCTCCATCCTCCCCTCCCCAAAAAGGGAAGTCTCCCGCGGTAGAGAAAAAAAAGGTGGAGTCGATGAAGGTTGCTGAGAAAAAAGAGTCAGAGAAAAAGGAAGAAGCGGAATATACCTATAACCCTTTGGGTAAACCGGATCCATTCAAACCTTTTATCCAAATAACCCCTGCTAAAGAATACTCGAGGAACGTTCCCCAAACTCCGTTGCAGAAATACGAAATCAGTCAATTAAAACTGGTTGCGATTATTATAACCCCTGAAGGGAACATTGCCCTTGTCGAGGACTCAGCAGGGAAAGGATATTTTTTGAAGAAGGGGACAGAGATTGGTAAAAATGACGGAAAGGTAAAAAAAATTCTTAAAGATAAGGTGATTATTGAGGAAGTGTATGGGGATATTTTTGGCCAGAAGAAAATTAATGAGATTTCGTTATTTCTTCATCGAGTTGAAGAAGGAGGAGAATCATGAAATCTTCTCAGACATTTAAGGTGATTTCTTTATTTGTATTTTGGCTCTTTCTGAATAGTTGTGCCACAAGCAGTACGATGATACAAACGCCACCGCCTGATATCCCATCGAAGGTCGTTAAGACCTCTATCATCCAGAATATATCTTCTATTGATGAAGAAAATTATACAAGGATTCAAATTGAAGGATCTGAGAGCCTCGAGCCACCTTTTTATAAATTATTATCCAACCCCTTGAGGATCGCCATAGATGTTCCAAATATCGATTTGAAACAGATCAAAGAGCCTGTGAAAATCGATAATGGAACGGTGGGTGAAGTCTTAACCACACAATTCGATGACAAAGGAAGAATTGAAATTGGTCTTGCTCAAATGACCAATTATAATATTTTAAAGGAAGATAAAAATCTGATCATTGATATCGAAAAGGTGAAGAAGATTGCCGAAATTAAGGAAGAAGTTAAAAAAGAAGAAGAGGCCATCAAAGAGAAAGAGACTGAAATACCTCCTCCAGAATTAAAGAAAGAAGAATCCCCTCCGGTTCAGCCAGTAGGGACTGCTGCTACCCCAGAGACTCTGCATAAAGCAAAAAAGATTCTTAATATTTTATTCGACCAGAAAAAAGATTTCATTGCGTTCAACATCATCGCTGATGGAAAACTTGGAGACTACAATGCATTTAAATTAGATTCACCTCCGAGATTAGTTTTAGATATTTGGGGGGTGGATACCCGATATCCCAAAAATTCGATCAAAATTCAAAATCTATTTATTAAAAAAGTCCGTATTGGACACTACCCAGATAAACTGAGGCTCGTTTTCGAAAGTCCCACTCCACAACTACCTTCTTATCAAATCAATCGGATCAATGACAAATTAATTGTCTCTTTTGGGAATGTCCCCCAACCCTCAGAACCTCAAATCTTATTACAGGAGAAGGCTGACGAAAGAATTTCCCCTCCAAAAGCTCAGGTAAAAGCACCCATTGATTTTAAACAGATGGATCATAAATCAAGGATCGTCGTCTCCTTAACGGAAGAACCTCAATTTGAATCTCACAAGATTTCTAAAAAGATGGTTGCAGTGGATATAAAAAATGCATTTCTTCCAAAACATCTTCAGAGAGGACTGGATACGAGTGGATTCGACAGCACTGTTAAATATATCGATTTAAAGAATGTGAAAAAAGGGAAAGCGAACGATGTCAGGATTTTGATCACATTAAGAGAAGAAGTGCCATTTGAGACTACTAAAGAAGGGAAGACCCTTTTTATCGACATAGAGAAGCCTAAAAAGATTGAGGCTAAAATTGAGGCTGTTCCTGAAGCAAAAAAGGAGGAAGGAGTAGTAGAAACTAAGAAGGAAGAAGTAAAGAAGGAAGAAGTAAAGAAGGAAGAAGTAAAGAAGGAAGAAGTAAAGAAGGAAG
>CAZEKS010000431.1:0-2799 GCA_964512795.1 uncultured Syntrophaceae bacterium | reverse complement strand
AGTCGGCAAACCGCTTGCCCACGATTTCCACGGCACGTCTTGCATCGTCCAGAATCTTGAGCGGATCTTCCCCAGCACTCAACCTATCCTCAACAATTTTGAGAGCTTCTTTCTCCTTCAAATCAGCCAATGTCTTCACGAGATCTTTTGCCATATCTCTTCACCTCCTCGACGATATTGGGATCTTAAGTCCACCTCCATTATAAAATTGATCTCATTTAACACATACCTTAATCTATTTTTCCTAACCTCCCCGGCTTAAATATACCTATTTACTAAATCTTAGTCAATCCCTTTCTGAAACCTGGAACACTTATTGTTTCACCCCGGGCCTTCAATAATTATTTCGGCAGCAAGCCTTGCACCTATCCCTGGGACTAAACTACACTTCTCAAAACCCTTCGCCCTTGCGAAGGCTTCCATATTCTCTTCGCTGGCCGCAGGATCCATGTAACGTTCAAATATCACATTTTCCTGTATCTTCGGACATACTAAAGCGCCTACTTCCTCTTCGAAACGGGGCATAAATTTCCGGGCAGCTATTATAGTTGCACCGGTAGCTTCAAAATTCAACATGTCATCATTGCCAAAATAAAGCCCAAGGGCAATCAGACCGCCGGTTACGCCCCCGCACATCCAGCCTGTTCCACCAAAACCAGGAAAGGGAGACAAGGCTTTAATAATCTCCATATTGCCCAAACCAAATTCCTCCATCACGGCAAGGGCCGTGCCCTTGGCGCAATTCTTTTGAATAAAATTATATTCCTCGGCTCGCCGCTGAACGCGATTAATGATCTGCTGCTTGTTTGCTAAAAGCTCTTTCGGGTTAAGCTTCTTCTTGGGGATTCCCTTAGTAGACAGTTTTTTGACTCTGGCCTCAATGGCCTGTACGTCCCACACTCTTTCTGCCAGTTCCTGCACTCTTTTCTTGAGTGCCTCATAGTCTGCCATAGCTGATCTTCCTCCTTTTCAATTATTTTGTTTTGCAAAGAAACATGGTACTCCTTTATTGGTTAAAATCGATGTTTAATGATTGCGCCTTCATCTGCAGAGGATGCCAATCTTGAATAGAGACTCAAATACCCTTTTTTAACCTTAGGCTCGGGTTTTTTCCAGCTCTTCAAACGTCTTCCTATTTCATCATCTGAAACATGTAAATGAATGGTGTTATTTATCACGTCGATGCTAATTTTGTCTCCATTTTTAACAATCGCAATAGGGCCCCCTTCTGCAGCCTCCGGGGACACATGCCCGACAAAGCATCCATTGTTCGTACCTGAGAAGCGTCCATCTGTAACGACAGCCGTTGACTTAGCCAAACCCATACCCGATAGATATTTCAACGCCCTGTACATTTCGACCATCCCCGGTCCACCTTTAGGCCCTTCATACCTGATGACGACAACCGTTCCACCCTTTATTCTTCCATCGATGATGGCCTGGGTAGCTTCTTCTTCGGAATCAAAAACCACCGCAGTTCCCGTGAACTGTCTGACGCTCGGATCTATTGCAGTTGGCTTGCTAATCCCTGTTTTAGGTGCGAGATTCCCTCTGAGCACCGCCAAACCGCCCGAAGAGCCGAAAGGTTCATCAATTGTTTTTATGACTTCATTATTTTTAGGAAATCTATATCGGAAGCCGTCTATGTTTTCCTTCATCGTTTTTCCTGTGCATGTCATAACATCCATGCTGAGTATGGATTGAAGTCTATCTATGATGCGAGGGATACCACCGGCCTTCCAAAGGTCCTCCATGTCCCAATTGCTGGCTGGATAGACTTTTGCAATAGTCGGCGTATTTTTGCTGAATTCATCAAAAGCATCCAGAATATTGATATCCACTTCTGCTTCGTAGGCAAACGCGGTTAAATGAAGAACAGCGTTGGTTGACCCCCCAATCGCCAAGCAAACTTTAACTGCATTTTCTAAAGATTTCTTGTTGATGATGTCTCTGGCAGTAATCCCCTGCTTGACCAGATGACATATAGCTTCTCCCGACTGCTCAGCCAATCTCAATCTATCCGCATAAACAGCGGGTATTGCCGCAGCATCGGTAAGACTCATGCCCATGGCTTCCGCCAGACAGCACATCGTATTGGCTGTACCCATAAAAGAACAAGAACCGCATGTAGGACAAGATAGATCTTCAACATTCTTATATTCCTCTAAAGAAATCTTGCCGGTTTTATGCATTCCAAAGGCTTCTGAGGCTGATGTCGCATCAGATTTACGACCACCAAATGCAACCCCTCCCAACATCGGACCAGCGTTTACAAGGATGGCGGGGATATCGAGCCTTGCTGCTGCCATGAGCATTCCAGGCACGATCTTGTCACAGGATCCCAATAATACTATCCCATCCAGGGGGTTCGCCTCTGCCATGATTTCAACTGAATCGCATATGACCTCTCTTGAAGGTAATACATAATTAAAGCTATTTTTTGCTAAGGCATCACATATACCAATAACACCAAATTCACAAACCGTGCCTCCAGCGCGGTGAATGCCTTTTTTAACCTGTTCACTGATTTGATTAAAGTTAAAATGCCCCGGAATCAGCGTATTCCATGAATTTGCTATACCTATAACAGGTCTTCTTGTTGTCAGATCATCATCTGAGTATCCCATACCCTTAAAAACATTTCGTATGTCTGCGTTTTCCAAACCACACAGTGATTTGGTGCTTTTCATTTTGGTATTGTCTTTCATTTGAACTCCTCCCTATGGAAATTGATTGAGCCTATCAAGAGATTTCCAGTATCAATGACCTGCAAGTTTGCCAGTGAATAAAACCTCTTAA
>CAZEKS010000430.1:0-2810 GCA_964512795.1 uncultured Syntrophaceae bacterium | reverse complement strand
TTGGGATGGGGGGTGGAACAGGCACAGCCATTGTTACTTATATTATGCGTTCCCTACCGTTTGGCTTGCCTAAGGTGGTACTTTCCACAGTGGCCTCCAGGGATATCAGGGAATATATCGGGACCAAAGATATTGTCATGTTCCATTCGGTGGCAGATCTTTTGGGGTTCAATGAGTTTATGCGTCTGATGCTCGGACAGGCGGCTCATGCCATCTGTGGAATGATCGAAAAAGGAAGTGTGTTGAAAAAAGAAAAGCCGATGGTTGCAGTGACCACCTATGGCATCAACTCGATTTATGCGATGCATGCGGAACCTCTCCTTCAAAAGAGAGGATATGAAATGATTGCCTTTCACGCCAACGGATGCGGCGGAATGGCCATGGAGGAATTCATTGCCCAGGGGTTAGTCGCCGGTGTTCTCGACCTCACCCTTCATGAGATAGCGGATGAGATGTTCGGAGGATATTGCAAAGGCATCGGCTCGACACGATTGGAAACCGCAGGCCGTTTTGGAATCCCTCTCGTAGTGGCACCCGGGGGACTCGACAATGCCGTCTTCAGTCCCTATTATCCGATGCCCCCGCAACTGCAAGGAAGGAAGATACATGTCCATGATATTCGATTCTGTGTCCGGATGGGGCCTGAAGAGATGAAAGAATTTGCTCGGATCGTTGGAGAAAAATTGAATCGATCAAAGGGACCCGCCCATATCCTGATTCCTAAAGGAGGCTGGTCTGATGCTGACAAAATAGGAATGGAGCTTTTTGATCCGAGGACGGACCAGGTTCTTGTAGAAGAATTGAGAAAGATCATCACCCCCAACATCCCCATTGAGGAGATGGATGTCCATATCAGCGATCCTGCCTTTGCACTGAGAGCCGTGGAGGTTTTAGATCATATGATACGATCCCGTTAGGTTCAATCTAATTAGTGTCTGTCCATAAACTACAGTTTTTATAAAAGTCGTCATTCCGGCGAAAGCCGGAATCCAGTATTTTCAAGACATTCTGGATGCCGGATCAAGTCCGGCATGACGGAAAAGGCGCATTTATAAACAGACTCTAATTACTAAGCAGGCCATCATTGAGAAGAATATATCCTTCCGGAAATCTCCCCTAACCCCTCTTTACCAAAGAGGGGAATTCCTCCCTTTTTCAGAGGGGGAAGTATTTCACCTCCCTTTGGCAAAGGGAGGTAGGAAGGGATTTTATAAACCTTTTTCAAAGCGCTAAATTGATATCATAAAAGAAGAGGGAGCCCTGGGAGGATTCTCCCAGGGCTTATCTTCTATGCAGTCTGATCAGGGGGTGGAGTACCCGGTGGTGTTGGAAGTGACAGCGGCCATCTCAACCAATAGGCATTGTGAGCAATCAGTGCCGGACCGACAATGCAGAGGTTGACGTAAATGGTGAGGAAATTCACATCCGCAGGAAGTTTGGCTGCCTCTATGTCTTTGGCCGCAGGGCCAAGGATCCACCTCATGATAATGATCCAGATGGCAATAATAATAATCTGGATAATGAATGCCAAAACCGCCCTTTTAAAGTGGGTATATTTGGTAACACCCCAGAACTGAAAATGCCAGGAATGAACCATTGACCATAGGATGAGGGATGAGCCCATAGCCGCAAAGGAAAAAGTTGGGCTGATACCGATTCTTAAGGTTCCCCACCAGAAGATGTATGCTAGGATGTGAGCAAGGATCGTTTGACCGATGGCCGCACCGGGTTGCCCCCATTTCCCAAAGGGCCATCCTTGGGTGGTAAAAACCGGGCTGAAGACAAAGAACCAGGCAATGGCCCAGACGAGGTATCCAGTCAGCCACTCTACGTTATAATAGCCTTTATGGTTCATTGGGGTATCAGCAAACGGTGTTCCATCAAGATTGGTTAAGAAATTCCAGATGAGGATGGAAACGACCATGACAATAACGAAACTGATTGCCATTGTTACCCAGGGATGGAGTTTCCCTTTGAAAGGCCAACCTCCCCAGACCACTCCGTAAAGAAGGGTCGCCCAGAACCCGATGACACCAAACCAGAGATAGAGTGGCCCTATGACCCATTTTGGATAGATGAATTTCATAAAGAGTAATATAGCAAAGGTGAAGATTCCCCAGAGGATGGTCATTCCAAGACCTGCAGCAAAGCGGGATTTTGCAGGCGTCCAATTTCCTCTTGGGGGTGACCATGGCCAGTTGTCACCCAAAAGAACCAGATGGCCGAGGGCGATGAGCATGATAAGTATAGCAGGGGTGAACTTCATAACGATCGTCTCCGGAGAGGTCCAGTAAACGAATACGATGATCCCGACAATAGTTAAAACGACCAATTGAATTAATCCTCCCCATCTTCCGAGGGGACCGATCCCAATCTTTGCTGAAGGTTTTTCATTTCCCATAAAATTTACCTCCTTCTATGACGAGAAGATTTCATCTCCCCGATATTTTAAAAATTCGATCCTTTCTTTCCCACTAACTGGTAATTCATTTTTTATAATCCTTTATCGAAATCATTCAGGGCGAGTTAGACTTCTTTAGCCAGTTTACTTAAGGGCCAATTTTTACCCGTGACAAAGCCTTCCCCATCAGCAATTCGTAAGCGCTCTTCTTTCCAAGGACTGGCTCCTTTTTCTGTTGGCTCCATACGGTTTCCGGTCGGCTCTGCACCATGAAGATATTAGAAGGAAAGGGCTTATGTTTATCGATGGCCCATTCGATATCCTGAGGACATTTGTAATATCCCTCAACCCTTCTTGCATATCTAGCCAGCGCAGCGATCTCCTCATCTTCGATGCACGGAATCTCGCA
>CAZEKS010000429.1:0-2812 GCA_964512795.1 uncultured Syntrophaceae bacterium | reverse complement strand
GTGCCTTTAGGGCGAGGAGGTTGTCCCCGAAGATAAGGCAGTTGTCGAAAATATAGTGGTCTGTGACGCGATGCGGAGCGTGGTAGGACTTTTCGGAATCTTCAAGAAGGATGCGCGGCTCCAGCCGTGGCCGGTTCTTTTTCCCAATCCACGTCAGTTCGAGTTTGGTGGTCTGCTTATTCATTAGGTGATCCTATCAGGAAGCCCCAAAGTGCGGAAGAATGCTGCATTCCGCTTCTTGGCGTCGGTTAACATTTTTGAATATGACACTATTTCTATATATGCATTGAATTGCTTCCGAAATCCAAAGAACCCTTGTCCATCTGGCATCTCTGTTAAATCAAGGTATTCTATCTGTTTTATTAGTGAAGGGGTTATATTCGCAACAACGTAACAAAAAAATGGAATATTCTTGCCAATTGGAATATCGAGACCACTTTGTTTTTTAGCTCTTCCTTCTTGGATATCCCGAACGTAGTCGAGGGTCTGGGTCACTGGGTTGTCATCTTCAGTGTAGTCATCACGCATTGGCCGCTTGAATTCGAGAATCACTATCGCTGGAAATGGTGGATCGGTCGCTGGAGCAAATGCACACGCCTTGTCAAATACCACTACGTCGGGTTCTTTGCGACTGTCAGTTGTGATATGTGGATTCATACGTAGAGGCTTGTCTGAGGCAAGGAAAGCGTGGTAGACAAGTTTTTCGTCCAGCACCCAAAGATTGTGTTCCTCAATTAACACTTCATTTGAAGTTTTTCTTAAAGGAAAGATAATCTGATGGATACGCTCCTCTCGCCGATACTTCCCGGTATCAGCAAGGCTAAGTTGCTTCTGCAAAAATTCAAGTATAGCCTTGCGGTGGCAAACATATCTTGCCAAGTCAGACTTGTTGATATCGCTTACCTTGTCAAAGTATGCTTGAAGTTGACTGAGGAAGTCTTCCCATTCTTCGTCCTTCACTTCCTTTTGCAGCAACTGTTGCCCCTGTACTCGTAAATCAACCTGAAGATTATGGTACTCTTGGTACAATTTTAGGTCAAGGTCATCATTATTGATTTCGGGATCAATAAAATCCAGCTTGCCTTCCATGTGTTTCAGGATTGGACGATACATAGGGCCGTCAGTAGAAACAAAGTCCTCAAGACGCTCTTTTTTTTGTTCACGAATTGGATCGGTATATGGTTTTAGGAAATTACGGCAGGCTTTGAACACAGCTTCTCTGATTGCCCGCCATGTGATAGTCTTTGTGAGTAGTTCAGTGTCGTCTTCAATAATTGAAAAATCGCTCCTTTCCGCATTGACCGTATCATCCAAAATTTTCCCGTCAACGTAACCGGCGTAAATAAAGTCAAGGCCATTTTGATCTTGAAGATGACGAGCAAGGTCAGGGAGGCGGCCAAAGAGCTTCTCAGCTTTTACAACCCTACTATCCGCGCAAAAATAGAGCTGGTGGTCCTTGCCGTACAACGTGTGCAACCTGACATGAAGAACATCAAAGGAGTGATCTTCTACGGATATTCTGTTGCGTTCCGACCGCCCCGCCATTTCGCGCTCAAATAGTTCGTTGAGCTTCAACATATTTTCAGCTACACTGTCTCTCAATGTAATCTCTGGACAGTTAGGGCGGATGAAAAATTCCAAAAAGTACTCGATGACATGGACAGCCATGGTGTCAATTTTTTTTGGACAGTTTTGCTGATATTTCTCTCTGAATCCCACAAGTCGGACAGTTGTTGTGCGTGACTGGCTTGATGAGTCAACAACACTCATGTTTTGAATTCCGCCACCCTCAGGAACAAACTCAAAATAACGGCGGAACATCTTTCCATTTTCTCGGAAATGGCTCAATATTTCTACACGCTCAAACGTAACAAGCCACAGGAAACGGCCAATACCCTTTCCCCCACGTTTTGCCTTATATGTTGTATCGGATGTTTCAAAAGCGATATAGTTTTCATCGTTAAACCCCACACCGTTGTCAGTTACCTCAAAACCGATGATCTCGCCAAGCTCTGGCTGGTGTTTGCTAAACAAGTGGCTGGTATCCCTTAGGATCGTGATGTCGATCCGGCCGCTTTTCTCTCCTGCATCTTCAATGGCTTGGATCGAGTTAATGACTGCTTCGTATAGCGGCATCATCGGCTTGTTCGCTGCAAGCGATGTATTCTTTATGCGCCCTACTACATCTGTTTTCATAACGTGATCCTCCACGTTGTTGATTCGTTGAAGCGGCCTGTGGTCGGGCCGCTAGCGCTAATTAGTCCAATTCTGCTCTTGTTGCCATGGTGTCCCAAACAGCCAGATAGTTATTTTTTGCTCAATTCAGCTTCGATCTCTTCTGGACTAGGTAATAATCCGTTACGAAGACGATGGGCCTCGTCAATGACCACCAGATCCCACCGAATCTGATTGATCTCTATCGCCTTTTTTCGGGCAAACTGATAGGAACAGATAACGATGTCATCCCCTTCAAAGGGATGGGTATCCCCATTTCGCACCAGGTCGTTGTAGGATTTCGTTTCTATGATACGGCATGGCAAGAAGAACTTCTCCTGCAGTTCCTGGTGCCATTGCTTGCGGAGATTGGAAGGGGTGATGATCAGGACCTTGCGTTTTCGTTCGGCCCATTTCTGCGAGAGGATAAGTCCAGCCTCGATTGTTTTGCCCAAGCCGACCTCATCGGCCAGCATGGCCCCCCTCGACAGAGGAGATCTGAATGCAAATAAAGCAGCCTCAATCTGATGGGGATTGAGGTCCACCTGTGCATCGACAAGCGCTCCCGCGAGTTTCTCAGCACTGTCCGATGGGCATC
>CAZEKS010000428.1:0-2812 GCA_964512795.1 uncultured Syntrophaceae bacterium | reverse complement strand
CCTTTTAGGTGGCCTCCTTTCACGACCACATGTCTTGCTCCTAATTTGTAAATGAGATGAGCGGCTTTCTTCATCCCCTCAAGAGAGTTTACCTTTAATCCGATGAGAGCCGATGCCTCCATGAGATTCGGCGTCACCACCCATGCAAGAGGAATCAATTTCTTGATGAGTGACTCTTGGGCATCCTTTCGAAGAAGAGAGGCCCCGCTCTTAGAGATCATCACCGGATCCACCACCACCTTCTTCACTTTATACTGTTTAATCTTTTTGGATACGACCTCAATAATTTCTCGATTGGCCAGCATCCCTGTCTTGATGGCATCAGCGCCAATGTCCGAGAGAACGGAATCGATCTGAGTTCCCACAAACCAGGCAGGAACCTCATGGATGGCTTGAACGCCAACGGTATTCTGTGCGGTCAGGGCTGTGAGGACACTCATCCCATAACCGCCAAGCAAGGTAATCGCCTTCAGATCCGCCTGAATTCCAGCCCCGCCTCCTGAATCCGATCCGGCAATCGTCAATATTCGTTTCATTTTGATCTTCTCAAAATTATCATTAAGTAGCGTCGGCATTTATTGTCGACGACAGGATCTCATTTCGCCCTTAATAAATGAGGGCGCACCGATTCTATCTCTTTCTTAGCTCCTCCATGATGAGCAAGGCTACCTTCTCGCCTGAAAGGAGCATTCCTCCGAAGATAGGACCCATTCGATAGGACCCGAAAGCGGCATTGGCTGCCATGCCCGTCACATAAAGCCCAGGGAAAACCTCCCGCGTATTGACCATTGTGTCTCTTTCAGCCGCCTCCGCCCATAAGGATTTTTCACCGATGATCTTACCCGTCTCAGTAAAAAGTCTGATATCATTTTTCTTTTGGAGGATGGCGACAACCTCCGTGGCATGGCCTGTGGCATCGACAACGAATTTCGATTGAATGGTCAAAGGATCGACATGCAAATTGGCCATCTCCACGGCTGTCCAATTGAGAACCAACCCAGAAACTCGATTTTCTCGGATGATGAGATCTTCGGAGCTAATCAGATTAAATATGGCCACTCCTGACTTCACCGCTTTTGAACAGAGTGTTGAGATAGCCTCTATAGAATCAGCAGTATAATAACCATTGCTGTAAAGTTTGGATCGAATTCCAAACTCATCAAGGATTCTCTTCCCTTCCTCCTGGACGACGATCTCATTAAACATCATCCCGCCACCCCACATTCCTCCTCCGATCGAGAGTTTCCTCTCGAAAAGGGCGACTTTAAACCCATTCCTGGCTAAATAATAGGAACAGACCAATCCAGAAGGCCCTCCTCCTACGATCGCCACATCGACGGAGAGGTTTTCTTTAAATTTCTCGAAGTATCGATCAATAATTGCCCGGGTGATAATCTTTTCATCAAGCGCCATACCTTCCTCCTCGTATTCTGTCATCCCCGTGCTTGCGCGCCATAGCGCTTCAGCGCGCAGGCGTGCAAATGGGAATCCAGACTTGTCCCTGTGAAAACAGGGAACTTTTCAAAAGAAGATTGGATTCCTGCCGGAGTTTATCCCGATGGAAATCGCGGCAGGAATAACAATCAAATGAGTTCAAAATAAAAGCCGTAATTCCAATGAAGGTATTACGGCTTCTTTTTCGTTTTCCCCTTCCCTTCGCTGGAATTACCCAAACAGGTTCGGAGGGTCTCCCTATTCCGCTGTAGCGGGACAAGGACTCTCAGCCCAATGAGCTCCCCTAGCTAACTTTTTAAAATCATTATTACGAAAAAATTGTAATATGTCAAATCAGTCTCTGTGAAAAAGCAGCAAGCTCCCGGTCCAGGGGGTATAGAGCAAGGCTTCCTGGCTTTCGAACTAACCGTGTCTAAGGATGATATATGTCGCCTTTCTTGTCTTAGAATTGTTTTATAACTATTTGAAAATATTTGAATACTCTCTGATGTATTGGAATCAAATTAACTTTGTGAAAGAATTCTTGACTTCTGAAAAACTTTACTTTATATTCTACCCAAACTTTTTTTACAAATATTCTCCAAAAGAGATATTTTATCTAAAAGATTATTGGGGGGATGGCAAAGAGGAGAAGACATTATGAGACTGAAGAATGCAAGGCTGAAGCTAATGTTGTCGATGGTGGTTGCATACCTGTTTATCCCACTCGTAGGATTTGCGAGCGAGGCAGATCTCGCAATACCCGACTTGCATAAGGGTGCTCCCTATACCATGTTGGGTGGCATAAGGCCATGGGATCTTCTGTTCTATGGTGCGTGTATCATCGCTGGTACGCTGGGCATCAGCTTATTTCTGCGCCACCAAGTCAAAAAATTGAGAGCCCATGAATCGATGCTCAAGGTGGCTGAAACCATCTTTCAGACCTGCCGCACCTATCTGATTCAGCAGGGCAAATTCCTTATCCTGTTGTTCCTCTTCATTGCCGCTGCCATGACCTTCTATTTCATGGCTCTGAAGGGCGAGGGGATCCCCACTCTGTTGCTGGTCTTGTTCTTCTCGGTCGTGGGGATGGGCGGTTCCTACAGCGTCGCCTGGTACGGCATCCGGATCAACACCTATGCCAACGCCCGTACCGCCTTCGCGTCGCTGGCGGGGAAACCCTGGGACGTGGTGAACATTCCCCTCCGCTCCGGTATGAGCGTGGGACTCTTTCTCATTTCCCTTGAACTTGTCATGATGGTTATCATTCTGCTCTTTGTACCCCGCGATATCGTCGGGTACTGCTTCCTGGGATTCGCCATTGGTGAGTCACTGGGCGCATCGGCACTCCGTATCGCCGGCGGTATCTTCACCAAGA
>CAZEKS010000427.1:0-2818 GCA_964512795.1 uncultured Syntrophaceae bacterium | reverse complement strand
AGGAGTCTTATGGTCTTTTTGACATCCGCAACCTTTAATACGCCGGTGGTACGCCCCCCTATGGCCCCGGCGGTGCAATAGGCATAAGAGATATTGATGTGATTCTTGGCAAGTCTTTCTGCCACGCTAGCCAGGGCGCCGCTTTTATTGGTAAGCTGTAAACATAAAACGTCCGTTTCACTAAAGGGCATGTTCAGCCTTTTGAGTATATCACGTGCGTGATCGGGTCTCGCAAAAACAATACGCATTACCCCATGTTCGGCGGAATCCATCATGGTCATGGCCACGATATTTATCTTGTCCTGGGCAAATTCACTGAGGACCTTGGCCAACATGCCGGGTTTATTGACCATAAAAACAGAAAACTGTGTACTGATCTGCATGGTATTTTCTCCTTATCTAACAGGCCTTCATGGCCGTTTGTCTATCCGGGAAAAAGGTGAAGACCTGATTGAGGTTGGTTATTTCAAAGACCCGATACAACTGCGGACAAACGCTGCTGACCACCACACGACCGTTGATACGCTGTAAAGCGGCGCGTGTTTCCAACATCAGTCCCAGGACCTGGGAGGAGAAGAATTTAACCCTATCAAAGTCAAAGATCACGATCGTCGGTTGCGTTTTTTGGATATATTCCTTAATCCGCGTTGCAGCCGAGACAATACTATCCACATCGCTCAGCGACGGTGCTGTAAATGAAACCACCCCTACAGGTCCCTGCCCGGTGATCTGAATATTCGCCGTATCTGTAACCATGCCCCATATCTCCTTGACAACGTTACAGTCCTCCATTATGGCAATCCGTATGGATTCTGTCGAGGCCATTTATGGGGCATGGGGAACGGCCCGCTGACCACGCTATCGGGGTTGAGCAAAAGTGACCTGGCCCAGGGAATCCTCGAATTTCATGATATAGTCCTGGGAGAAGGCCTTTGCCTCATCTTCGGTGATATAATGATCCCGATCCATATCCGCGTCCCGATAAAGCGGCAATACGATTTGATCTGGAATGGGAGGCTCCAGTTTTTGGGCCTGCCCGACCAGAGACTCCAGCTTTCCCATCAATTCCTTGGCCTCAGGAGCAACCGTATAGGTAATGGTCCTACCAAAGAATGTTTTACTGATACCTGGTTGCTTTTGCGGTTGGGCACAGCCGGCAACCACCATAAGTACAATCCAGAATACGACGGCCACCATCTTCTTCATAATCTACCTCCCATACTGGTAAAGATTAATCTTAGCCTTCATTCGCTACGTTTATCGGCAAGTTCCCCATGATTTATTACCTGTTTTATCACTCATGCGCAGCCATCCCCTCCTGCGTTCCCGTCTCCCATGAAAGCCTGACGGGCTGTTTTTTGAGCTCGCGCGTTGTGGGTAAAAGAACGTAGGAAACAACCGGATGTGCTCGGGTACGGGCCTCTACCAGGGAATGAATCTCCTGCATGGACCCGGCATGTATCATGGCATAGAGGTTGTACGGCCAATCGGAAAATGGGGCTCGTTCATAGCAGTGGCTTACCAACGGCGAGCTTGCCAAATCGGCCGCCAGGCGCGCACAGGCCTCCCCGGAGACCTCAGCGGCAAAAAGGACATTGGCCGTCAGGCCGATTTTGTATTGATCCAGTACCGCACCTATACGCCTGATCACCCCTTTATGTTTCAGTCCCTTGACTATCTCCAGCACCTCCGCTACATCCATATCCCGGCTACCCAGTGCCAGGAACGGCTCCAGACATAGTTGCCATTGCTCCTGTATACGGCCTAGTACAAGGCGTTCCTGCCCTGTCAAAGGAACGGGGGATACCTCTGGTATCGGGGCCTGCGCTGCCTTGTGTGATAGGGCCTGATGGACGTTAAACCGTACGTTCAGCTTGAACATACGCCTGGCAGGCAGATCATGGAAAACAATATGGAACCGTTCGGACAGCTCCCTGAGCTGCGCAGCGATCCGTGCGCGTGATGCCGCGTGTAACGTAAACCAGAGGTTCATGTGATGGTCGCGCAGGTAGTTGTGGAATACGCCGCTTAAGGCATTGACTGCCGGGATCACCCGGTCAAGGGACGAGGGGGGAACATGAGCCGCCACCAGGGTGCTGACGTATCCCAGGGCACGATAATTCAGGATCGGCTGCAGGCGCCGGATAACGCCCTCCTGATACAAGAGCTTTATCTGCTCCAGCAGGGCCTCTTGTGAGGACCCCAGTTGCTCTGCCAACGATGCAAAGGGCCTGGCGCAGACCGGCAGGTCTCCCTGGAGATAGTGACAGAGTCGTTTTTGAAAATCCGTAAGTTCCAACTGCATCCCCCTTCTACGCCGGCTCCATACGGCATACGGGATCATCCCCGAGATAGTCGCCACAGGCCGCATAGGCCCGTGCGCGACACCCTCCGCACATATCCACGTATTGACACCCACGGCATCGGCCCGTGTAACCTTTGCGATCACGTATATCCTTAAGCAGGGGGGCACCTTCCCAGATAGACGCAAAGTCATAGTCCTGCTCCACAAGATTGCCTGCCGAAATATCCAGAAATCCGCAGGTCTGCACGTCCCCCCGGCGGCTGATAAAGCCGAACTCCCGACCGCCCATACAGCCGGATGCCAGTCCCACGCGCTGCTCCGCCCGGCTTTGGGCAGTCACGCGCGCAAACTGGGGACCGCAGGTCACGCGCACCTCCACCGAGGCCTTGCGCTTGATACGTAACAATTCATTGAGCAGGGCTTCATATGCAATCGGGTCCAATACCTCACCGGTCATGTCTCGGCCGCGCCCCGTGGGCACCAGGATAAAGGGATTAAAACATGTGGCCCCGA
>CAZEKS010000426.1:0-2825 GCA_964512795.1 uncultured Syntrophaceae bacterium | reverse complement strand
TTCCTGCAGGTTGACCAGGGAGGGCCTGGGTATGACCAGGGTGATCCGTTGCGTCAGGTCCGGAGGCATTCTCCACTTCATATTCCTCGACCCCCACGGGCATCAGGGCCTGGGCGTCACCTGTCAGAAACGGGCAGGTCCATTGACGCGTAATCGCCACCTTGTCCAATTGAAAGGTCATCCGGGCCAGAGGCGTGGCCAGGGACATGGAGACGTCCTTTAACGGCACGGGCGGGTGATAATACAATTGCGGTATGGGTATGTCCTCCAGGCTTTCGCTCGCCCCAGGGTCCTTGGCAGTGAGCATCCGCGTCCGGTCGCCTATGCGTACAAAGGGCGCGGACGCCAGTTGTATGGACTTCTGATACAAGAAGATCAGCCTGCCTGAGTCATTGACCCGGTTATACAAGCCGTCCGGAGAAATGCCCACGGAACAGGTCGGTGCGCCCTGCAGGGCAATGGTCTGCGGGAACTGCACGGTCTTGGACATGCCCTGATAATGGACCGTCATCCGGTTGCCGTCATAGATTTTGGAGATCCGTTTGCCTGAGACTGTGAAGATGTCGCTCGTTTTCAAGCCCCGGGGTCTTGGCATAGCCATGTGCCTTCCTGCCAAACGAAACCACGTTGTAAAGGTCCATTCACAAACAGCCTGGCAGACCCGTCTATTTCATCAATGCCTTGACAAAGGACCGCAGGAGTCGGGCGTCGATCTTCCTGGTGCCCTTTTTCTTTTTCAGGTCCTTGACGTGCTGCATGACGATCTGGGTCATGACCGCACCGGGTCTGGGATACGCGGCCACTATGTAGTGCGGTCCGGGTGCGTCTTCGCCTTCTTCCTGTTCCATTTCCGCCCTGAGGTTGTCCGGGCTGATCAGGGAACTGGCGTAGTCGAAGATGACCTTGTCCATGACCTTGTAGACTTCCTTGCTCTCCTTGACCAGGCCGTAGTAATCCAGGAGTTGGGCGAACACGTAATTGGAGGTGGTATACACGTCCTTGCCCTGGTCCGATGCCACGGGCTCGCCGTTCTCAGTACGGGTCATGCACCAGCCCATGGTGGTCCGGTTGTTCTGGTAGATGGTCTTGAGAATCATCTTTGCCTTGTCTTCAGGGATAAAGGACTCTTCGCCCATGGCGATCAAGGCCCACACCGCGTCCAGTTGATTCATCCAGGTGTCCGTATTGGTGTCGCCGGTCTGCGTGTCATAGCAGGTGACGTAATACTGCAATCTCCGGCCCAGGCCGTTTTTCTCGTCGCGCCACATCTTCTCGAATATGGCGGCTGCCCGGTCAAAGATCTCCTGGTACTGGGCCTGGGCTGCCTTGTCCTTCATCATGTCCGCCATCACGATCATGGCCTTGCAACCTGCCATAAAGATGGTGACGTCGTAGGCGTCCACGCCGAACAGGGGCAGGTTGTCAAAGGTGTTCTTGACTTCCCCGGGATTGCCTTCAGGTATGCCGTCCCCGTCGTTGTCCAGTTCCTTCAGATGCTCGAACCCGAACTTGAGGGTCTTCCAGTTCTTCTTGAGGAAGTCCACGTTGCCCAGGAACTTGAGATTACGCAATACCCTGGTCGCCAGCTTGGGGAACAGGTCCACCCAGTAGTTGTTGTTGTACCAGGCATAGTCGCTGACGTTCCGCAGGGCGTGGCCCTTGGGCATGGCGCCCAGGTCGTGCGCCACGCTGCCCAGGACCTTGAAGTCATCCCTGATCTGGGTGAGGGAATAGCCTTCGTAGGCCTCCGGATGCTCTGCAAAATGCTGCCTGGCCTCTGTAAACGAGGCGTGCACGTGATAAAATCGTTTCTTCGTATCCACCGCATTGATCGAGTTGATAAAGCTCTGGCAGAGTTCCTCTTCGATATGCGGGAATAGGATCATCATGACCATGGAATACCAGTCCACGTCCGACGGGTTGATATACGCGTAGTCGATGCATTCCAGGAATCGGGCCGTGTCATGACCCTTGCTGTCTTCCACCCAGACCGCGGCATTGGACAGCGGGAAACTGAATTCATTCAGGATCAACCGTGTCAGGCGCAGGGCACCGGCCCTGTCGCCCTTGTAAGAAGGACTCTTGCTTATCAGGTCAAAAATCCTGCCCTGGATGGTCAGGGTACGGTCCAGCCACTTGGTATAGTTGCTTAATGCGGTCTTGGCCAGGTCCAGGGCCCGGGTCTTCTTGTCCTTGAAGTGTTTGATGTACTTGCGGTCAAACGTCTTGCCGTCAATGAAGCGCTGCTGCGGGAAGTCCAGGGCCACGGCAAAGGGTATGGTCTGAGTTGCCTTGGGCTTCAGGGTAAACGTGACACTGATGGCAGTGCCGTAATCCTGGTTCAGGATGGCGTCGCGCTTTTCATAGAAACTGCCGTCCTTGTTCAAGAGCAGGTCCTGCTTGAGCCTGTTCAGGCAGAAATACGGCATGGTATCGATGGCAACGCCCTTGATGTCCGGCACTGCAATGACCATGCGGTCCTGGCATTCCTTGCTGGCCATGAGCACGCCCTGCATGCCCGCCTGTTTAAAGGCCTCATGCACGTGGCCCTTGATTGGTGTGGCACACAGGTACGCAGTATCCTGGTCCGTGGGCTTGAGTTCCTTTTCCTGGAGGTTGACCAGGGAGGGCCTGGGAATGACCAGGGTCACCTGCTGGACCTTGGAACTGGTATTCCTGACCTCAAACTCCTCCACACCAATCGGCATCAGGGCCTGGGCGTCGCCTGACAGAAACGGGGACACCACCCTGCGCGTCACGGTCACCTTGCCGAGCTTGTAACTCATCTCCAGGGATGGGGTGGCAATGGAAATAGTGACCTTGCC
>CAZEKS010000425.1:0-2828 GCA_964512795.1 uncultured Syntrophaceae bacterium | reverse complement strand
CACCCTACTGGGCGCCACCCCAGCAGCGCCCCTATTTCCAGGAAGTGACCAGGGAGCCAGGTCGTTTGCGCATCGCCTTCACTTCCCATCCTTTCCTTGGCCATGAGGTGCACGAAGATTGCCGGAAAGGGTTGGAGGCTACGGTGCACTTGCTGGAACAGTTGGGGCACGAGGTCGTAGAAGCCGCGCCACATATCGACAGAGAGGCGTTTGCGATTGCGTTCTTGACGATGGTGGCGGCCGAGACGCGCGACGGGATCGATTGGGCCGCGGGCCGGGCCGGGCGCAAAACGTCGTTTGCTGATTTCGAAGCGGGCACAAGCGCGCTGGCGCTGCTCGGCCAAGCCATGAGCGCCGGCGACTATGCTAAAGCGCTGAATTACTTAATGGCTTCGGCGCGGGGTGTGAACCGCTTCTTTGAAGGGTATGACATCTTGCTTACGCCGACGCTCGCTCAACCCCCTGTGCTCACAGGCTCGTTGCAGCCCTCAGGCGCGGAGCGGTTCTTGATAAGACTGGTAGGCCGGCTCAATGCCGCCTGGATGCTGAGTGCGCTTGGTACAATCAAGCCGGTGGCCAATAAGACGTTCAGCTTTATGCCATATACTCCCGTGTTCAACGTGACCGGCCAGCCAGCAATGTCGGTGCCGCTTTGTTGGAATGAAGCCGGGCTGCCCATCGGTATGCATTTTGTCGGGCGCTTTGGCGACGAGGCCACTCTGTTCCGCTTGGCCGGCCAGCTGGAACGTGCCCAGCCGTGGATTGATCGCGTCCCTGCTGGTTTTTCGTGACACAACAACCGCACCCAGCCGACCGCGCCTATCGACGCTTGGGTTTGCTAGCGCAGGGTCTTTTTCGCCAAATTGGTTTTGGCTGTAGCGAATTGCGCGGCGGCTGATGCCTGACATTATCCCCTCTACCAATCTAAGACCAACAACTCTTAACGTAGATTGATCTCCGAACTTTCTTCGGAAACATGGAAACTTATGTTTGACATAGAAATCTGAGAGGTGTATTCTCTCAACCAGGAGGTACCCGAACACGGAGAGACACCGAAAAAACATCTGACAAATTCATGACATCTGAAGATGTGAAGCTGTTGCTTGTTTCCGAACAAGGGGTTTGATAATGGCGAGACCTCTTTGAATTCAGTTTGAAAATGCTTATTACATGTCCTCAATTAAATCAAGGATAAGGATTTGACCCAAAAACCTTTGCTTAAAATGAAATGGGCTCTTATTTAGTCGCTGTGAAAAAGGAGGAATAATATGCCGCTTTCAAACGAAGAAAAGATTTTGGAGAAACTTGAACAAATACTTAAGGTCCTTGCTATTCAAATAGGAAACGATAAGAGTGCGGGAGAACGTGTACATCTTCTAAGAATTGCCGGGTTAGATTACAAAACGATTGCAGAGATTCTTGAAACAAAGACTGAAACTGTGAGAGTATTAGCTTCTCAGTATAAAGCAAAAAGGGGGAAATAGTCATGGAGGACAGATTTGATAGAATTGAAAAGCTCTTGGCGTTAATTTTGTTGGAACTTATGAAAGGAACAAGTCAGGCAGTAAAAATTCGTCGACTCAATCTTGCTGGTTTTACAAACTCTGAGATAGCTGATTTTCTTGAGACTAAGGCAGCTGTAGTGTCTGTGAGACTCTCTGAATCACGGAAAAAAACCAAAAAGTAAAAAACTTAAAATAACAAAGTAATCGAATGCCAGACTACAGAGATCTTAACTGGGATATATTTGTACTAACTTCTTACGGAAAGGAATTGGGCAAGAATTATTATTGGAAAATCTATGTTTCAGAAAATATTGTACGCGTAATAATCCACTCTGTTCTAAAAGTTCAGGTTGGCCCAAATTGGTGGAATCACGTCGTAGATCCTAAAATACAAGGAACTGCAGCAAAGATTCGAAATAATTACTTGGTACAGATTCCTCCAAAGAATCCAGGAAGACATGACGTTTACTGTACATACCTCCCAGACCTTGGAAAAATTTTATTTGCCAACAAGGGCTATTTTTATCCATTAGTCCCTGACGTGGATAAGATAATAATTGGTATTGAGCGAATAAGACTACCTCGGAATTTGGTAGGTCATATGAATGTACTTACTAGCGAAGAGAAGAGGTCAATTACTAATTTCTATAAGCTTTCCAACTACATGGCGAAAAAACTGGGAATATTGCACAATTTCCAACTCCAATATCCTTAAGAAGCTAACATAAAAGATTGAGAAAGGCTAAGTAAAATAAATGGGAAATTTGGGTATTAACAGTTTTTCAAATGATGTTATAAACTAAATTAGGGGGGAGGATAAAAGTGGCTCGCAAGATGGAGATAAAAAATCCGAAAACAAGTCCCGAGATTCTCATGATGGGGTATATTTGCATTAAAGACGTTGAAACCTTGCCCGACAAAGTGGCCATCCTTGGCCGATTTGGGTTGTCAGATTCTGACATTGCAACTATTTGCAATTGCGCTGTGCAATCCATCCGAGATGCACGTCAGAAACTCAAGAAAAGGAGTAGGCGTGGATGAAGCGAGATTTACGGGGACACTGGGGGTTAAATCTTTATTCTTCAGCTTATCTCAATCTCCATAAAGGGGTTTGATAATGGCGAGACCGCTTTGCTCGGTCCAGGGCCCGTCAGATTAAGTATTGTTCAGGACAAATCAACTAATCAGCCTTCACCCCCCTACCCTCATCCTGCTCGGGCAAAGTCGATGAATCCTCGTTCTACATCAGTCCCTATGAGTTCAACGCCAACTCGATCTCCGACATCAAGAACCCAACTGCATTAATTGTTTGACCAATCTGAC
>CAZEKS010000424.1:0-2840 GCA_964512795.1 uncultured Syntrophaceae bacterium | reverse complement strand
GGGGCGAACATCCCGCACCAGAGGACCAATTCACCCACGGGTAAACCCGTGGTCCTCTTGGTGCCGGGATGGAGAGAATCGTTAGTCTATTCAAGGAGAGGGAAAAGTTGGAGTGAATAGAAAAAGTCCTAATGAACAATAAGGATAATAAGATTATAAAGGTCCTTTCGGTCGAGGATAACCCAGAGCTCGCCGCCCTCATGCAGAAAGTGCTGCCCCAAGACAAGACCAACACTTTTGAATTGGAGGTGGTTGACTGTCTCTCGTTGGGGTTGAAGCGACTTTCAGAGGAAAGTTTTGACATTCTTCTATTGGACCTTATTCTGCCGGACAGTCAGGGGATTGACACCTTCATCAGGGTGCACGCTCAAGCCCCACAAATTCCGATTATCGTGCTGACCGGTCTCGATAATGAAATGCTGGCAATGGAAGCTTTAAGAATGGGGGCACAAGATTATTTAGTTAAGGGACAATTTGATATCTTACTTTTGGCACGCTGCATACGCTATGCCATCGAGCGGTATGAGAATCTGGAGCAATTGAGGCACACAAAAGTTGCGTTAGCACTTAGTGAAGCCCGCTTTCGCAATATGATAGAAAAGGATGCCGATGGCATCCTTATTGTAGACAGCAATGGGGTAGTGCGTTTTGCCAATCCTGCTGCAGAAGTTCTCTTTAGCTGTAAGGCAGAGGAATTCTTGGGGCAATTGTTTGGGTTCCCTGTTGTGGCCGGGGAAACAACAGAGCTTGATATTGTCCATGGAAAGGCAGGGAAAATAATAGCGGAGATGCGTGTGGTGGAAATGGATTGGGAGGGGGAACGTGCTTACTTAGCATCGCTCCGTGACATTACTGAACGTAAGCGGATGATCGAAGAATTGGAACAGACTCGACAACAAGAACTGCAATTGAAGGATCAATTTCTTTCGCATGTCTCACACGAACTCCGCTCGCCCCTCAGTGTCATCCACCAGTTCGTCACCATTCTGTCAGATAGGTTAGCCGGCGATCTCAATGCCCAACAAAACGAGTTCTTGGAAATCACTCTTCAAAACGTTAACCAACTCCGAACCATGATCGACGACCTCTTGGATGTTACCCGTGTTGGAACGGGCAAACTGACCTTTGAACCTCGGGTTATCTCCATAGCCGAAGTTGTTGCCGAAACTTTGGAAACATTCCAGACGACATCTATTGAGAGAGGCGTTATCCTTTTAGCTGACATTCCAGGGGTTCTCCCCCTGATCTTTGCCGACCCTCAACGCCTCCGACAGATTCTCATCAACCTGATCGATAACGCGTTTAAATTTACGCCTAAAGAGGGAACGATTACAGTCCGGGCGCAAGTATTCGATCAAGACCCTAACTTTCTATGCATGACGGTCGCCGATACCGGTTGTGGTATTAATTCTGATGATACCAAAAATGTTTTTGATCGTCTATTCCAAGGATCGAACATCATTGACAATAGCCGCAAAGGCCTCGGGCTCGGCCTCTATATCTGCAAAGAGTTGGTCTCTCTCCACGGTGGACAAATCTGGGTGGAAAGCCAGACAGGGAGAGGGTCTACCTTTTCCTTCACTCTGCCGATATTATCACTGGCAAAGCTGTTTGTCTCTATCCCTAAAGATCTACTAACAGGACCTATGGCGCTTATTGCTGTTGAGATATTCCCAGCCGGGAAACGTTTATTAATGGGGGACGATGAACTTATCATTCAGGAAGTCCGGAATGTTCTAAAACACTGTATCCTTCTCGATAGAGATGTGCTGTTGCCAAGGGTGAGCAGCCCAAAATTTGGTGAGAATTTTTTAATCGTGGCGTGTACTGAACAGAAAGGTGCAGAAGCGCTTGTGCGTCGGATTCGGGGGCAGATCACATACTGCGAAGGCCTTCAAAATACTGAATTCCACACAACGATTTCCTTTACCATGGTGAATATCCCCCCAAAGTGCAATGCTATGCCGTGGGTATATCTTGCGAAATATATCTTCAATAGTATCGAAGGCAAGAAGAAAAATGGCAGAATAAAGGAGGAAATTATATGAATGGGAAAAAGATTCTCATAGTAGATGACGACAAACACTTATTACAGGCGCTAAACTTTCGATTAAGGGCTCACGGCTATGAGACGGTCATCGCCACGGATGGTTATTCAGCAATTAGTGTGGCCCAAAAAGAAAAGCCAGACCTGATCATTCTGGATATCGGCCTGCCCGTTGGGGACGGTTTCACAGTTATGGAGAGAGTGGGAAAAAGCCAATCCCTTGCTTTAATCCCCATTATCGTTTTGTCTGCGAGAGATTCACAGATCAACAAGGAACGAGCTTTGAAAGCTGGGGCGATGGCCTTCTTCCAGAAACCCGCTGATAACGACAAACTCTTAGCTGCTATTAAAAAAGCGACGGGTAAGTTAGGTGAACAGATGGAAGAAAAAATTTGATATCTTTTTAAGAAATCTCAAAAGGGTCAAAAGGGAGGATTTACTATAGTGAACGACCCTGAAAAGTAGTCATTGCGAGGAGCGAAGCGACGTGCCTGCGCGCTGAAGCGCTTCGGCGCGCAAGCGTGGCAATCTCATGAGATTGCTTCACGGAGTTTACCCTGAGCAAAATAATGAGATTCTTCGCTTCGCTCAGAATGACAAAAAGCGAAGGGTTCGCAATGACACATGGTGAATGTCAACTTATTTATGGCGTTCACTATAAATGGACGGAGTGTAGAGCTCCATCTGAATTCAGGTAGGTTGATTGTTAGGGCGATTGGAAGAGAAGACCTGGAGATATAGTGTAGTGCGTCCAACGCTTCTTTGCATTAGTTCGGAAGCCGTCATTCCCGCG
>CAZEKS010000423.1:0-2842 GCA_964512795.1 uncultured Syntrophaceae bacterium | reverse complement strand
GGTGCGCTTACGAAATTGACTCCAGCAGTGATTTCACCAACATCCTGAGCATATCACAGTTGTCTACACTTAGTAAGTTCATCTCTCAACCGCTTTATGTTCAGTTGATATTTTGTGCTTGGATTTCGATATTAGGATTTTGAATTCTTTGGATCAGGCTTTAATGATTTTCTTCTTCCATTGTTTCATTCCCTTCGTTACATTTCGGGTGTCAATAACAAGGGGAACGAGCCTGACAATCCTTTGATAATCAATACTATGGTCTGTTACGACGACAGCGGCATCGATTCTGCGAAGTAGTTGCTCCGTGAGAGGGGAGGAATTCAACCTAAATGAGTATTTTCTAAAAGAGGGAAGGGATGGGATATAGGGATCGTGGTAGAGGATGACCGCCCCTTTTTTCTGGAGGAGATTCATGATGGACAGGGCAGGGGATTCCCTGGCATCGTCCACATCTTTTTTATAGGCGACTCCCAGGATCAGAATTTTTGCTCCTTTTATGCTTTTTCCCCTTGCATTGAGGGCATCTTGAATCTTGGCGACCACATAATAAGGAACGTGGACATTGATTTCCCCAGCCAAGAAAATAAATCTTGTTGTAAAATCATATTCTCGAGCTTTCCAGGAGAGATAATAAGGATCGATAGGAATACAGTGACCTCCCATTCCAGGACCCGGGTAAAAGGGTGAAAATCCAAAAGGTTTGGTGCTGGCGGCTTCGATAACTTCCCAAATATCAATGCCCATCCGGTCAGTCAACATTTTTAATTCATTCACCAAGGCAATATTGACACTTCGATAGATATTTTCAAGGAGTTTGGTCAATTCCGCGACCCGGGGGGAAGAAACGGGGACGATCTTCTGAATGATCTGGCTATACAGGGCAGTGACAACTTTTTGGCAGGATGGGGTCACTCCGGCCACCACCTTTGGAATTTGATGGGTTGTAAATAGCTTATTTCCTGGGTCCTCCCTTTCCGGCGAAAAGGCCAGATAAAAATCTTTTCCGACCTTTAAGCCACTTGATTCCAATCGAGGAAGGACCATTTCTTCTGTGGTTCCCGGGTAAGTGGTACTTTCCAAAACAATCAGTTGACCTTTCCTCAGATTCTGGAGAATGGCTTCAGTGGTTTTTTCTATGTACTGGAGATCGGGCTCCATTTTTTCAGTCAAGGGAGTGGGAACGCAAATCAGAATGCAATCGGGTTTACCAAGACGAGAAAAGTCATCGGTCACATCTAAATGGCCACTCCGGATGAACTGGGAAATCCGGGAGGGGGGAATGGATTTTAAATAGCTCTTCCCTCTCTTCAGGGTGGCGACTTTTTTAGAATCGACATCGAATCCTAAGACTCTGAAATCTTCTTCACAAAACCTTAAGACCAAAGGGAGACCAACATATCCCATCCCGATGATTCCAATCAAGGCCTTCTTTTGATGGATCTTTTGGATGAGTTGATTAGCCATCTTCAAAGGCTCCATATTTCCATTCCCAGATTCTAAAGAGGGTTAAAGGATTCGAGCCTGCCTGCCGGCAGGCAGGGGTTCAAGGGTTAAAGTAATTCTTCTTATTAGGTATTTCACTTGGCCGCTGAGACCCTTAACCCCATGGGCCCGATTCTTTTATAGAACGCTTTGATTCGATCCACAACGGCCATCTGTTGGTCTTCGGTCAACTCAGGATAGATAGGGAGAGCTAACACCTCTTCGGAGGCCTTCTCAGAATTTGGGAGATCTCCTGAGCGATATTTCAAAAAAGAGTAACATTCCTGCAAATGGAGGGGAACAGGATAATAGATGTCCGTGCCAACTCCTTCCTCTGATAGGAATTGTCTCAGCCGATCTCTTTCCGGAACACGGACCACATATTGATGAAAGATATGGCGGTTCTGATATTGAATGGTCGGAAGCTTAAGATCTTTTACAGAAGGGAGAAGATCTTCGAATAACAACTGATAGCGCTCAGCCTTCTTTTGTCTCTCTGCAGTCCATTTCTCTAAATACTTGAATTTCACCAAAAGGATAGCTGCTTGAATGGTATCAAGGCGGCTGTTGATCCCAATCTGTTTATGAAAATATTTGGGCTGACTTCCGTGGACTCTCAGCAATCGAAGCTTCTCTGCCCAACCGGAGTTGTCCGTTGTCACCATCCCGGCATCTCCAAAGGCACCCAAATTTTTTGTCGGGTAAAAAGAAAAACACCCAAGGTCTCCGATCTGCCCGGCCCGACGTCCCTCTGATCCAGGCGTAGGCTTATATTCTGCTCCCAATGCCTGGGCAGCATCCTCGATGATAAAAAGTCTTTTCCCTTTGGCTATTTTAAGAAGAGGGGCCATATCTGCACATTGTCCAAAGAGATGAACAGGAATAATGGCCTTTGTTCTCGTTGTTATCTTCTCCTCGATTTTGGACGGGTCGATATTATAAGTTTGTTGGTCGATATCCACAAAGACAGGGATGGCGCCAAGGCGTGAAACAGCCCCTGCTGTGGCAAAAAAGGTAAAAGGAGGGAGAATCACTTCGTCGCCCTTCCCAATTCCTAAAACCATTAGAGCTAAAAGCAGGGCGTCTGAACCAGAGGCTACTCCGATGGCATATCGGGCCCGGCAATATTGAGCGATGGTTTCCTCCAGGGTCTGCACTTTAGATCCCAGGATGAATTGTTGGTTTTGAAACACTTCGTCCATAGCAGACTTAATTTCACCTTCAATGGATTTAAACTGAGCCGCCAAATCAAAAAAAGGAATTTTCGTCTTCATCAATGCTATCTTTCTAAAGTGAATATGCAGTTTAATTAAGATAAAAAAAAATGATAGTCAAGGTAATTTTTCATCGCTATAAT
>CAZEKS010000422.1:0-2846 GCA_964512795.1 uncultured Syntrophaceae bacterium | reverse complement strand
CGAAATTGTTTTCCTTAAAGATACGGATAAGCTGGTCATTGAATGAGTCCTCTGTCTGGATTTTACATTCAATTTTGTAAAAACGATAATATTTCCAATCTCCAGCATAATGGATGATCTTCGCAATCAATTCTTTTTCTGTTCCATGCTCTCCGTTGATGAAAACGGGAATATTATTATGAGTCGCCTTCTGGGTGAGCGAAATTATCTGAGATGGAATGATTGGGGAATGAATCAACTCTTGGTAATTCATCGGTCCTCAAAAATATTGGAAATATTCTGGTTATTTATTGAATTCCTTTTTCGCCTTTTAGAATGATCCTGATTGACCGGCAAATTGATAAAAAAGGAAGATCCTTTGTCCAACTGGCTCTCCACATCAATATAGCCCCTATGATCCTGAACGATCTGATTCGAAATGGATAGCCCTAATCCGCTCCCTGTGCTCTTCGTGGTAAAAAATGGATTGAAGATCTCCTCTAAATGCTCCCCTGGAATCCCACAGCCTGTGTCGGTAAACTCAATCTGGACATAAGGTTCTCCCCCTGGCTTCACAAAGGATCGGGTTTTAACCATAATCTGTCCATGCTCGGATGTGGCCCCAATTGCATTTAATAAGATGTTCAGAAAAACTTGTTTGATCTGTTCCCGGTCAATCTGGACAGTGGGTAAATCGGAAGCATAGTCTTTAATAACGTTGATTTGCTTCTTCTTTGTTTCTGTTGAAACCAAGAGGATCATTCCATCTAAAAGGGTGTTGATATTCTCTAACTCCAACTTTGGATCGGAAGGTCTGGCAAAATCGAGAAGCTCATTGACTAATAAAGAAATTCGGTCTACCTCTCCGGAGGCAATCTTGAGAAATTCGTCTCGAAATTCTTCATCGTCAAGCCGGTCTGGAAGCAATTGAGTAAAGGTCTTGATGGCCACCAGGGGATTGCGAATTTCATGGGCCAGTCCAGCAGTCAAAGTTCCCAAGGAGGCCAAACGGTCTGCCCGGCGGATATAAGATTTCGATCTCTTTAGATCTTCATATAGCCTTGCATTCTCAATGGCGATCGCCGTTTGGTTTGCCAGCGTGCTGAGCAATTCAATATCCTCATGGGAATAAATATCTTTAGTGAACTTATAGCCCAGGTTGATCATCCCAACGAGTTGTCCCTTTGAAATAAGGGGAATGCTGACCTCCGCCTCCAATAAAGACATTTTTCGAATGACCTCATTTATCTCTGGAATACTAACTCCTTTTGCCAATTCTTCTCTAATAATAATTTCTCCCATTTTTCTTAAGTAATGGGGAAGGGGATCGTCTTTGGGAATCTGAGGGGTTGAAGCAGTCGTTTTGATATTTTTTGATTCGAATAAAGAATAGCCTCCTTTTTCCTCATTCCATAAAAATAGAGATCCCTTCTCAACCTCCATTGTCTCCGTAATCGTTTCGAGGATTCTTCTTGAAAGTGATTGCAGATCGAGGATGGAAACCATGGCTTTGCTGAAATTTCCTAAAGTTTCCCGGTAATCATAGCGGTTCTTGAATAAGAGCTGCTCCACCATTTTTTCGGTTTGAGGCTTAATTCTGTAAAAAAAGATGGTGACCAAAAAGAGGAGTGCGACAATAACCGCAGAAAATAGATAGCTAATCTTGCCGAAAAAGACCTTTTCAAACAGGAGAATGAAAATAAACGACGGAACAAACAAGAGGAATATCAGAAGGACATAGGTGGTTCCTCTTTTAAAGACAATATTAATGTCCATTAGACGGTGTTTTATAATGGAGTAGGTTATAAAGCCTATCATTAGCATTGTAAAAGAAGGGCCAAGTCCACCAAATTTGGAAGTGCCGAATATTGGCAGTAACACGTTAGGAATGCCACTACCTATCGCAGTTAAGAGCATTCCGATAAAACAGTACTTAATTTGTAATCTATAGACCCCTATTGAGTTTCGATAAGTCTTTGCCAAGAAGTGAAACCCTAAGATTAGATAAATAAATATATAAAGGGAAAAAAATCTATGCATCACCCCATACTCAAAGTTAACTGGTTCGATTTGAAGCACTGATTTCACGATCAGTTCTGTCGGACTAAGTACCAAAAAAAACAAGGGAGGGGAATAAAGAATTGCCGTTTTTAGAAAATTTATATGGCGTTGGCAATTAGGAAAAATAAGGGAAAAATGAACAAGTATTGCAGGCATAAAACCACTAGCTCCAAAAATGAATCTAATCCAAAATAATTTCCACTGCACCTGTTCAGAGATGGAAAGCATCAATGCGCCAAAAACCCAAAAGGCGCAGGCCAAACAAAGAAGAGAAAAAATCAAATTAACTCTCTTATGAGTGGTTGGCCTCGTAGAAACCAAAAACCCCAGGCCTAAGTTGATAAGAAAACTAATGCAAAGAAATATTTCAACTATTATTGCCATTTTAAAGTAATTTCCCAATAACCAATACCGTATGTCTCCCACCGAAACCATGGGCATTCATTATTGAGATGCCAACATCTTTCTTTATGTGATGCCCAGGAACATAGTTAAGGTCACATCCGGGTGCGGGATGTTTATGATTTATTGTGGGAGGAATAATCCCATTTTTCATGGCTGAGAGACACGTTATTACTTGATAAATCCCAGTAGCTGACAAAGATTGGCCTGTCACTGGTTTAATGGTGGAGACAAGAATCTTGTAAGCCACTTCTCCAAAAGCTCTTTTAATCGATTCCTTCGTTCATCCTTGGCCAGGGGAAGGGTTTCTAAGATGGCTATCAGGTTTTCCTCCACGGTCAACTTCCTAAAGACGGATGGCTCTTGAGGGAGATATCCGATCCCCTTTCTCGCCCTCAAATACA
>CAZEKS010000421.1:0-2856 GCA_964512795.1 uncultured Syntrophaceae bacterium | reverse complement strand
CCATCCTTCCGATTTGATCTATTGGCTCGATTTTTTCACACCTTCTCAGTTATCCATGGCGGTGATTCGGCAGGGGTGCTGGGCGGATTTTCGGGAAGCTCCCACCTTCGAGGTGGGAAGCCTCCAAAAGCGTTATAGCGGAAACCTCTTAACGCAATCTGCCTGGGATGGAGGTTCCTTCAAAGCCTCTTTTTTCGGAATGGCGATGATGGCCCATAAAATCTTAACGATCCGCTTGATAAAGCTTTGGAAGCACCCCTGCCGAATCATAGAGGCCTGTGACCAACTTCTCGCACCCATAACTGAGGGGTTACTAATCCTTCCTGTCTTTAATAGAATTCCATAAAACTTTGTGATAGTTTATAATTGAGAAGCTGAAATTTTCTCATGGAACGGTGTTAAGTTGGTTTTCATTCCTTCCTATATCAGTCTCTTTGAAAAAGGGGCACTGAGCCAGAGGGTCCGGTCTCTCAAGGAATTTCTAAGCGAGTGTCGGCTCTGTCCGAGGGAATGTCGGGTCAATCGTCTCAGTGGAGAGGTGGGGTACTGTGGAGCTGGCGCAGAACTTATGATTTCCAGCGCCTTTTCCCATTTTGGCGAGGAGCTCCCTTTGGTCGGATATCACGGGTCAGGAACCATCTTCCTTGCCCACTGCAACCTTCGGTGTATTTTCTGCCAAAATTACGACATCAGCCATCTTGGAAATGGTGAACGCATTACCTCCTCAGACATGGCACGGGTCATGCTGAGGCTCCAGGAGATGGGTTGTCACAACATCAACTTCGTTACGCCTACCCACTATGCCCCCCAAATTGTAGCCTCTCTTCCCGAAGCAATAGAAAAGGGTCTTCGGCTTCCCATTGTCTATAACTGCTCTGGATATGAGTCTATAGAGGTGATTCGACTCTTGGAAGGGGTGGTCGATATCTACATGCCCGATGCAAAATATATGGACCAAAGACATTCAAAGCAATTCTCGAATGCTCCGGACTATCCTGAGGTGATCAAGAAGGTTCTCAAAGAAATGCACCGCCAGGTCGGAGACCTGACCACCAATTCCAAGGGGATTGCCGAGAGAGGAGTCTTGATCAGACACTTGGTGATGCCAAATGGAGTCGCTTCTTCGGAAGCGGTTCTCAGGTTCATCGCCGGGGAGATCTCTGTTCATTCCTATGTCAACATCATGGACCAATATCGGCCTGAATACCAAGCCCATGAATATCCTGAGATCAATCGCCGTATCACCCACAAAGAATATCTGGAAGCGATTCAGTGGGCTAAGCGCCACCAGCTCCATCGAGGTTTTTAGGTGAAACTACAGGAAGCTCTCCGGGAGATCCAATCCCTGAAGAAGAAGGTCCGATCCCTTACCAAAGAGATTGATTCCATCAGGGCCGCTTCTATAGAAGACCCTTCTCATGTCGAGAAGATGCTCAAGATGAGGGGGATCAAAGTATTCCGAAAGAATCCCACTGACCGCCTATTCTTTCCTCCGGATCTCTCCCCTTTTTACAAAAATCGTTTTTACGAGACGATGAAGAAATACTCTTTTCGTCTGGTTCTGAGAGATATGATCAAATACCAGGATCGGTTTCGCATCCAGGATCTGACCCATTACTGTTCTTCCAGGGTGGTTCAAGGATATTGCGACTTGCTTTGCGAAATGGGGGCTATTATTAAAAATGGAAGGGGAAAATACCGAACCTGCGTCTCCCCTCTTTACAGTTTCGGACCCACCTTGGAATGGTTTATTGCGGAGTTGTTTAAAAGGGAACTTGCTTCCCCTGCAATCTATGGAGTGAGTGTGAAGAAGACTCCTTCTGGTGGCGACTATGATGTCATCGCCTGCTGGAACCAAAGGCTCGTCTATGTGGAAGTAAAATCCTCTCCTCCCAAAGGAGTTGAACGAAACGAGATTTCTACTTTCTTTTCCAGAATCGATGATATCCTGCCAGAAGTGGCCCTCCTTTTCAATGATACACAGTTAAGGATGAAGGATAAATTAGTCGTGATGTTTGAGGAGGAATTAGAAAGAAGGTATGGAAGGGGATCGAAGACATCCTATCCGGTGGAAAGGCTGATCGAGGAACTCTTCCATGTCCAAAATCATATTTTTATCGTCAATAGCAAAAAGGATGTTGTGGAAAATTTCCAGTTTTGCCTCAAACACTATCTTCATTATGGCCTCCCTCACCCTCCCGTCCGGCGCCAAAGTCTGGCTTTGGACGGCGGCGCCCTTTCCCCGTTGGGGAGAGGAAAAAGGTGAGGGGCGCGGCTTCGAGGGAGATAAGGAATGAAAAATAAGGAGCTCGCTGATCTCTTCGAAAAGATGGCAGACATTCTGGAATTTAAGGGTGAGAATCCGTTCAAAATCAGCGCCTACCGAAAGGCTTCAAGAATCATCGGGGATCTCACGCAAGACATCGAAGAGATCGCTGAGCAGGGAGAACTCAAAAACATTCCGGGGATTGGCGAAGGGATGGCTCAGAAGATTGTGGAATATCTTAAGACAGGAAAGATCTCCAAATTTGAGGAGGTGAGAAAGGGAGTATCGGATGAATTGATCGCTATCATGGATATCCCAGGAATGGGACCCAAGACCCTTTCCACGCTTCATAGGGAGAAAGGAATCGGTAATTTCTCCCAATTGGAGAAGGCATTAGAGGACGGGTCCCTGATGGGTCTCTTCGGAATAGGTGAGAAAAAGATAGAAAACATCAAACGGGGAATCCTGCTCCTTAAACAGAGTAAAGGCAGAATGAATTTGGGCATGGCTTTTCCTGTGGCGAAACGGATTGTGGAAACCTTGAGGCAGAAGACAGGATCGAAAAAGATTGAATGGGCAGGCTCCCTTCG
>CAZEKS010000420.1:0-2861 GCA_964512795.1 uncultured Syntrophaceae bacterium | reverse complement strand
AGAGACCTGTAAAAAATGTCATCCCCGCGCAAACATTAATTTCGTCCAGTGGCTTCCCCACGCAATCCATAATGATCCCGAACAAGACCCCGTACTTTATGGAGTGTTCATCATCATGACAACACTTCTCGTCTCGGTCTTCGGAGTATTCTGGCTCCATACCTTCCTCTGGTGGCGTAAGGACTTCTGGGAGAAAAGGGAGTTAAGGGCTCAAGGGATCTTCTTCCCGCAACATGTGAGGCCTGATGAAGCAGGTTACATCTATCGCCGATTTAGCTCTTTTGACACCGTGCTCCATTTTACAATGATGGTGACCTTTATCGGCCTTGTGCTCACCGGGCTCCCATTAAAATTTTCTCATGCCCCTTGGGCCAGTGGTCTGATGCATTTTTTAGGAGGGGCGAGGATGGCAGGCTTGATTCATCGCATCTGTGCCGCCATCACTTTTGCCTATTTCGGAACAACCATTGCCTACATCTTCTATTTCCTCTTCTTTAAAAAGATCTATGGGAATCCCAATCTCTTGCAGAGACTTTTCGGCCCGGATTCACTCTGTCCTCGTTGGAAAGACATTCAAGACATCATCGGGATGATTCGTTGGTTCTTTAACAAGGGACCGAAACCCGAGTTTGACCGGTGGACCTACTGGGAAAAATTCGATTTCCTCGCTGTCTTTTGGGGAATGTTCGCCATCGGATTTTCGGGATTGATGCTCTGGTTTCCAGAATTCTTCACCATCTTTCTTCCCGGATGGATTCTCAACATTGCCACGATCGTTCATTCGGATGAAGCGCTCCTGGCTTCCGGCTTCATTTTCACGGTTCATTTTTTTAACACCCATTTTCGACCTTCGAAGTTCCCCTTTGATCCGGTGATCTTTACAGGAAGGCTGGCCAAATATGAACTGGTTGAAGAGCGGCAGGAACAGTATAAAAGGCTCGTGGCGCAGAATAGACTGGAGACTTATCGAGGAAAATATCCGAGCGCACTGGTAGACCTTTTCTCAAATGTGATGGGATTTGCCATGTTGGCCATCGGACTTTTCTGCGTCTTCCTGATTGTGTGGCAATTCCTTGTATAAGTTTGGAGGATTGAGCCCGCGTGCTTGCCCTGCCTGCAGCAGGCAGGTGCAGGGCTCAATTTCCCCTATTCCATCGTTGGTGTTAAAATGGAGTTTGAGTGCAGCTTGAGGGGGAGGGTGCTGGCTCAGGTCAAAGAGGAAATCAATCGGATGGATCACCAGGGAGGCCATATCTTTGTTTAACAAAAGTTGTATGGAGAAGCAGAGTTTAATTACAATCTGGTAAAGAATGGAAAGGGAGCCTACAATCTGGAGTATACGGAGGAGTTATTGGAATTCGCCAATCGTAGGCTGGATGAAGCAATCAAACAGACAGCCAAGAGAAAGCAAGACATTGCTCAAGGAAAGATGTGAGGTTAGAAACCTTTAGCATGAAAATGGGCGGCAAGACGTCATCAAGAAACACTTGACAAAAAAGTGAGAATTTAATATTTTTTTCTCAAAATTTGTGAAAGGAGTCACAAAAATTGAAGTACAAGAAAATTCCTGAGGCTACGATTAGGAGATTATCAAGGTATTCACGATGCTTAGAAGGGATGGAGGAAAAAGGAGAAAAGGTAGTTTCTTCTGCCCAGCTGGCCAAAAAATGCATTGTGAATGCCGCTCAGGTAAGAAAGGACTTGGCCTACTTCGGTGAATTTGGAATTCGAGGCGTGGGTTATTATGTGAAAGATTTGCTCAACAACATTAAGAGGATACTGGGATCGAACAAGGAGTGGAGGATGGTGCTGATCGGCATTGGAAACTTGGGCGCTTCCCTCCTGTCTTATAAGGATTTTCTAAAGCAGAATTATAAGATCGTTGCAGCTTTCGATATAGATCCCCCAAAAGTAATCGGAAGGGTCTCGGAAAAGCTGGGCAAGCCGGCGGAGGTCTTTCATATCAATCGGATTAAAGAAGTGGTGCAGGAAAGGAAGATTGAGATTGGGCTCATCACAACCCCTCCTTCCGAGGCCCAGGGCGTAGCCAATCTGCTGGTGGAAGCAGGGGTGAGAGGAATTCTTAACTTTGCACCTGTGCAGATAACGGTCCCCGAAGGATTTGTGGTGAAAGATGCCTTTTTCACCACGATCTTAGACAATTTGGCCTACCTTTTATCAACGGAGACAGGACATTCCTTAGACAGAGAATAGAGTTTTTAATCCACCATCTTTCGTATCAATTCTGTCCTTCCGGCATGTCTGCCCCGAACCATCACGATTCGGGGCTTGCGCCTGCCTGTGGTAGGCAGGTGAACAGGCGTCCTACCCCAAACACATAAAACCGTTTTTATAATCGTGATGTAATCCCTCGGTTATCTGGGGCGGTGATTTGGTAGGGGTGCTGAGAAAGCTTTATACCTGCCTGCGCGTAGCCGCTTCGGCGAAGGCAGGGCGGAAACCTCTCAGCGCAATCTGCACGGGATGAAACCTCCTGAAAGCCCCCCTTTGTTTGGAGTGTCGATGATTGCCCATACCATCTTAATGATCCGCTTGATAAAGCTTTGGAAGCATCCCTGCCAAATCATAGCAGGCCATGGATCAACCTTTCGAACCCGTAACTGATGGATTACATCGTGATAGGGATTTTGATTGACTCGACGAGAAAAACTACCTATATTTAAATTAGGTTTTTCCTTTTTAGCGTCATAGAGCCCCAGGGGAAAATATGGCAAAAAAAGAAATTTCATCTCCTTCTATGATTACTAAACTTCCTGGACCTGAAGCCAAGAAGGTCTTGAGGAAGGATCAAAAATTTGTCTCACAATCCTACACGCGTGTCTATCCTCTCGTCGTCAAAA
>CAZEKS010000419.1:1244-2865 GCA_964512795.1 uncultured Syntrophaceae bacterium | reverse complement strand
GCCGACCTCCTGCTCCCAAGGCAGGCGCGCTAACCAGGCTGCGCTACGCCCCGATATTTAAATTCCAATAGCCAAAACCCAATTGCTCAGAAAATAGCCTTCAAATCCCCCCAACCCCCCTTTGCTAAAGGGGGGCGAGGGGGGATTGGGGATTTTCATTGCTTGTGGGTGGCAAACCCGTCATGAATGCTTCCCAAGTAAATGCTTGGAATTTGGTTATTAACACATTTCCTAAAATATTCCAACACGATTCAGTTCCTGAAGCCATCGATGATCTTTCTTATTTTCCTTAGGGCCTTTCCTCGATGGCTAATCCTATTCTTTGCTTCGAGGGAAAGCTCGGCCATCGTCTTCCCATACTTTGGAAGAATGAAGAGGGGATCATATCCAAACCCTTTCTTTCCCTTTTCCTTAAATCCAATTCTTCCCTTGCATTCCCCTTCAGCAATGGCTTCTCTTCCGTCAGGCGATGCCACGGCAATGATACATTTGAACTTCGCTCCTCTTTTTGAAATCGTTACGTCTCGCATCTCCCTGAGGAGCTTTTGATTATTTTCTTGACTGGATGCCCTTTCTCTAACGTACCTTGCGGAATAGATCCCAGGCAAGCCCTTCAAGCTATTCACTTCTAATCCAGAATCATCCGCAATAGTCAATTTACCAAAGTGCTTTGAATAAAATCGAGCTTTTTTCAAAGCATTTTCAGTGAAACTCTTACCATCCTCTTCGATCTCAGGGGCATCGGAAAAATCATTTAATCCATAGATTCGAAGGCCCAACCCCTTTAAAGCCTCTCGAATCTCCCGAATCTTCCCTTTGTTCCGAGTGGCAACAATCACTTCCAATCGTTTTCTAATATTAATTTTATCCTTTCGCTTCAAGAGACTTTTTCTGGATTCTTGTGAGGATCTTGATTCCGCTTTGAGCGATTTTCATCAACTCATCCATCTCCTTTTTTGTAAACACGGCCCCTTCCGCCGTGCCCTGAATTTCTACAAACTTCCCTTCACCGGTCATCACTATATTCATGTCCACTTCGGCTTTGGAATCCTCTTCATAATTTAAATCCAACAGGGCTTCCCCATTCACTTTCCCTACGCTGATGGCAGCGACTGAATCTTGGACAGGAACATTTTCAATCACCCCATTTTTAACCATCTTTCGAAAAGCATCCACCAAAGCGACATAAGCACCTGTGATAGAAGCTGTCCTTGTCCCCCCATCGGCTTGGATCACATCACAGTCGATCCAGATTGTCCTTTCCCCGAATGCAGTGAGATTGGTCACAGACCTCAATGAGCGTCCGATCAGCCTTTGAATCTCAAAGGCGCGACCGCTTCCTCGACCCGTCAGTGAATCTCTGGAAGTACGGGTATGTGTTGAACGGGGAAGCATGGAATATTCTGCAGTGACCCAACCTTTTCCAGTATTTCTCAAAAACGGTGGGACCCTCTCTTCCACACTGGCCGAACAGATCACTTTGGTATCCCCTATTTGGATGAGGACCGACCCCTCTGCATGTTTTAAATAATTCCTCGTAATTCTTACCGGCCTGAGAGCCTTAAACCCTCTTCCATCTGAACGCTTCACCAAAACCCTCCACTTAATTCCATTTTTTCAA
>CAZEKS010000419.1:0-1144 GCA_964512795.1 uncultured Syntrophaceae bacterium | reverse complement strand
GTCAACCCTTCGACTGCCATGCCTAAAGACCGGGGCTCGCTCAGTTCGAGGATTATGACTGCTTTCTTTCAGAAACGTTAGATTTACTCTCCCTTGTCCAAGAGATAAGAATCGCTGTGAGCCCAATGATGAGAACAAGCTTCCATACATCTTGAATGCTCTCCAGAGAGGGACCTCCGTTTGCTCTTCCCAATGGAGTGGCAAGAAGGCTAAAAGCAATGACCATCTCTGCAAAGGCGACACCAATGACCATACCCAAATTTCTCGCCAGGGCTAAAAAACTTGAGGCCAGACCCACTTGCTCCCGGGATAAAGAGCCGATGATGGCGCTGTTATTGGCTGGATTGAAAAGACTGATGCCGATGCCATGAACAATCTGCCTCCATAGAATGTCGAAATCACTCGCACCTGGCTTCAAAAGAGTAAATGAAAAGACGGTCAAGGAAGTAAGGGTCAACCCTATGGTAGCTGGGATTCTTACTCCAACACGATCGGAGAACCTTCCCCCAAAAGGAGCCATTACCATTACAGTAAGGGCAACCGGGAAGATGAGCATCCCCACTTTGGATGGTGAAAATTCCATGATATTCTGGAGGAAGAAAGGGATGACGAAGGCATGTGCAGCATTCATCCAGAAGGAGAGGAAGCTTGCTCCAAGAGAGGAAATGAAGAGTCGCCTTCTAAAAAGGTTGAGATTCACCAGGGGAGAAGGGGATAGAAGCTCCACAATGATAAATAGACTGAACCAGGACAGACTGAGGAAGAGCCATACCCATAGAAGAGGAGCTGATCCTCGACCGATTTGATTAAGGAAAAGGAGAAGAGAGGTCAAAGATAAAAAGAGCAGAAGGGCTCCCCAGAGATCCACTCGTGCCTTACCTGTGGGTACAGCCCTTTCGAGGACTTTCGAAGAGAGATAGATTCCAATGGCACCAATGGGGAGATTGATAAAGAAGATTGATCTCCATCCGAGATGTTCGACCATAAATCCGCCGAGAATAGGCCCTGTTAAAAAGCCTGCAGAGACAACAGCGCCAGAGATTCCCAATGCCTTGCCTCTCTCATGTTCTGGATAGGCAGTGGTCAGTATCGCAGGACCATTGGCCATCAGGGCAGAAGCTCCCAATCCCTGAAGCATCCTGGA
>CAZEKS010000418.1:0-2867 GCA_964512795.1 uncultured Syntrophaceae bacterium | reverse complement strand
GTCTTCATCATTTCTTCCCATTCCTCTGAAATTTCCCGGCAGATTCTGACCAAACTCCGCCGGGGGGCAACTTTACTTACCGGTCGGGGAGCTTATACCCAGTCATCCCTGGAAGTCATCTATAGCGTAGTCTCCCTTTTTGAACTGGCGAAAATGAAAGATTTGGTGACTGAGATTGACCCCAAAGCTTTTCTGATCATCAGCGAAACCGAGGAGGTCATTGGTAAAGGTTTCGATCTCCCGCCCGGCTAAGGGAAAAAAGAGGGTTAGGTCTATTCCCTTAGTATACTGCTCAGACATAAAAATTTCGGCATACGGTCAGACATCTTGATTTATAATTTGAATAGGTAAAAGGAATGACCATTGCCATTGGACAGAAAAAGAAGGCTCTGATTCATATTGCCAAGGAAGATCTCCATCTTGATGAGGATTCCTATCGACAGATTCTTAAAGGGGTGGCAGGGGTGGAGAGCTCAACCCAATTGACCAAAGAAGGCTTTGAGAAGGTGATGGGACGGTTTCAGGAGATGGGATTCAGAGGCCTTCTCCCTGATCCCTATCAGCCTGTACCCAAAGGACGCCTCATTCCCCCTGAGAGTTCCCAGGGTCAGGAAACGGTTACTCCGAGCCAACTTGGCTTCGTCTCTTACCTTTTAGAAAAATTGAACTGGGATGAAGGACATTACCACGCCTTCTGCCGACGAATCATTAAAAGGCCCGAACCGTCGACGAAGCGGGACGGACAAAAGATTATCATCGGCTTGATGGCCATACTCAGACAGAGAACAATTAAAAAGAGGAAAAACTCATGAGAAGATATTGGAAGATTGGCCTTGTCGTTGCCCTGCTTATCTCTTTGGTGCTCATCGCTATCAGTAAAGAAACGCCTCTGCCTTTCATCGAGATGGAGGTGAAAGGGGTGAGGCTGGATGCCATCGGACAGAGCCCGGTGGTCATCCTTGTGGATAAGGAGGGTGCGAAGGCGCTGCCCATTTGGATCGGCCTTCTTGAAGCCAATGCGATCGATAAGGAATTAAAAAACATTAACTCCACGAGACCTTTGACCCATGACCTCCTCCATTCGATTCTGACTCAAGCGCAAGTCAATGTGAAGGAAGTAAAAATTGTTGACTTAAAAAATAACACCTACTATGCGACTCTTTTTCTAAAATTGAAAAAAGGGGTGATCGAGGTTGACGCTCGACCCAGTGATGCGATTATCCTCGCACTAAAATCTAAAACTCCGATCTATGTCTCTACCAAGATTCTCGATGAACAGGGAATCCCTCTGGTTAAGAGTGACAGCACGAGAGAGCGACATGGCATTCGAGTCCAGGAACTCACCTCTTCCTTAGCCTCTCACTTTAATTTTAAAGGCCAAGGGGGAGTTTTGGTATCGGAAATTATCTCAGGCAGTCCCTCAGAGGCATCTGGAATCAAGGCAGGAGATATTATTACGAAAGTCAATCACAAAGAAGTGGGAAGTGTTCAACAATTCGAAGCGATGTTTGACACGGTTAGGGCAGGTGATTCACTTCCGATCTTACTTTTCAGAGAAAATAAGTTAAAGGAAGTAACTCTATCCCTGAAACCCTGACCCAGGCCGAGAAAGTGTCCATTAGGATTGCTTCTAAGATGAATCAGTCCCGCTGACAAGCCTCAAGAATCTTTTCTCTGTAACGCTCTATTAAGTTTCAACAGGTTGTTGGGGTTTGACACTTTATCAATAATATTCTGAGATATCAGCTCTATCTCTTGAGATACTTGTTGAACCACACAATGCAGCGGCCCCAAGCGTCCTGGGCCGCTTCAGATCGGTAACTTGGCCGATAGTCCGCGAAGAAGGCGTGTGGTGCTGTGGGATAAATCACGAACTCAGCTGTCTTACCCGCTGCTTTGAGAGCAACCTCCATCTCCTTGACATCAGACACTGGGATGCCAAGATCTGCCTCGCCGTATAACCCAAGGATAGGACAGCTGATCTTCGCAGCAATGTCGAGCGGTCCGACTGTCCGGATGCCAGGCGTTTTAGCCGGTCGGAGTTGGCCGTACCAGGCAACGCCGGTCTTCACTTCACGGCTATGGGCTGCAAAGAGGAGAGTGTACATCCCGCCCCGACAGAATCCTGTCACGCCGATTCGGTCAGATTGCCCCGCCGGATGTTGTTTAGCATAGGCCATCACAGCATCCAGGTCTCCCATCACCTGTTCGTCAGGAACTAAATCGACTACCTTTCGCACGGATTCGATGTCGGCCAAATGCAAGACACCTCCTTCCCGCGCATAAGGTTCAAATGTGAGGCTTAGAAAGCCTTCTTTGGCAAAGCGGCGGGTAACGTCCTTGATGTGCTCGTGCATCCCAAAAATTTCCGGAATAACCAGTACGATGGGATATTTCCCGGCTGTTGCAGGACTTGCTTCGTAGATCGGAACCTGGAAACCTTTAGAGACCACCTTGCCGTCAGCAATGGTGAGACCGTCGCTTGTGGTGGTAATGATCTCACCTGCCACCGGCTTCGCGGCGATCGCAAAGCCTGCGAGTACAGCACCTGCAGCACCCATCTGTGCCAGAAACTGCCGACGGGACATTCCTTCATATGCGTTTGCAATCCAATCTTTGACCATAGACACCTCCTTTATATTACTTTCGTATATTTTCTCTTGGAATATTCCCAGAATAAATAAGGTCAAATTGGTATTTCGAAGCAAAATATCCTGTATTTTAAGGAGTGGCTCAAAAGAGCAAAAACGATTTGGGAAGCCTTTTTGAAATGGGGTATTAGAAGCAAGATTTAAGAATCACGACTTGGAGGCAAGTTTGGTAAACATCGTTATGAACGAGGAAGACCCATTGAATCTCAACCCTGA
>CAZEKS010000417.1:0-2876 GCA_964512795.1 uncultured Syntrophaceae bacterium | reverse complement strand
ACCACAATGGAGACCTCATCAGGCGTAAAGGGCTTGGGGATGTAATCGAAGGCTCCCAGTTTCATAGCCTCGACCGCAGTTTCCACAGTGGAAAAACCGGTGATCATAATGATGATTGAATCGGGATATTCCTTACGGAATGTCTTCAGAACCTCCATGCCACCAATTCCTGGCATTTTCAGGTCGGTGATGACAATATCAAAGGGGCTGGTCTTCATTTTATCGAAAGCTTCTTTTCCGCTCAGGGCGGTCTCCACCTCGTACCCCTCCTCCTCCAGAATCCGCTTGCAACTCTCACAAACGATCATTTCATCATCGATAACCAAAATTTTTGGCACAGACACTTCTTATCCTCCCCACCATTCCTAAGAATCGATATCATCTTACCATAAGAGGTAGAATCCTTTCAATCATCTCCTCTTAGAAAATAAAGAAAGCTCTGAAGCTCGCTCCCAGGACCATTCGGTCCCAATGTACTCTAAACGGATGCTCTCTCTGACGCGCTACCCTCTTTGTATCGATGATCATCTCAAATTTCAGATTTTAGATTTCGCCTGCCTGCCCTGCTCACCCCAGGCAGGTGCGGGCGGGTATTTTTATTCCGCAATAATAGGAAGTCTTTTCTCAAAATCGTTCAGGTCTGAGAGTGTAAAATCTCCCTTCTGTTCGCCAGATCGATCCAAGAAAAAGGCGTGGATCCCCAATGAACGGGGGACAAGATAGTCGAACTCATGATGGTCACCCACATGGACAATCTCCTGAGGTTTGACTCCAAGGATCTGGCAAATCCGTTGGTAAAAGTCCGCTGTCTTTTTCACCTTCTTGAAGTCCGAGGTTGCAGAAAAGATCCGGTCAAAATACTTTTTCAAACCCGTGGCTTCCATTTCCACGTCGATGAACTCTCTTCCTGCATTGGAGGTCAGAACCAATGCGAACTTATCACTCAATCGGTCCAATAGGTGATTGACATCTGGATAGATATTGATCTTATCCGTGTATCGCTCCAACAACACTTTCCAACTCGCCTCTAATTGGAAAAACTTTAACCAATATTTGATGTCATACCACTCAACAGCCCCCTCCCCCACTTTCAAATATTCTTTTACCACAAGGGCTTTCGCCTCCTCGAAGGGAAGTCCGACCTTCTCAGCATAAAGTGTGGGAACACCGTGGCCCCAGACCCAATCCGTGAATTCTGGATCAACCAGAGTCCCATCCATATCAAAAGAAATGATTTTAGCCATTTCTACTCGCTAATAAAGGCAAACTGTTAACGTCAGAATGTCAAATGCCAAAGTTCGCACGAAGTGATGAACCGAAGGTGAATCAATGTCAAATCATTTTCAAAACTCAAATGCCAAAAATTCTTGGAATTTGAACTTTGACATTCATTTGACATTTGCCTGCCTGCGCGAAGCTGCTTCGGCGAAGGCAGAGATTTTAATATTTGGAATTTTATTTGCAGCAAGTAGTTATATTCTTTCCAACACCACATCCTCCGAGGTCCGAATCTCCTTTTCCAAATCAGCAATTGCCACGGTGCGAATCGGCAGATAGGCACGAGAGGTAAAGATGGTGATGCAACTCTTGTTGAACATGATTAAAGGGGCATTGGGTTGATGGGATCTGACAAGAACCTGTTTTTCATATCGTTCCATCAATCGGCTGAAATATTGTGGTCCAAATTGGGGTCTTCCCCAAAGGTCTCCTGGGGAGTCCGTTTCACTTTCCACAAAATCCCCCCAAACAATTCTGTCCCAATTCTCATCTCCCAATTCGATCTGGTTCATGTCTTCAAGAGTCTTTAAATCCGGCAGTGCACCGTGAAGGGCTAAGATTCCATTTTGAGTGGTAACCGCAATAGGAAATTTTGAGAAGAGAATGCCGTATTCTTCCCTCTCTTCAAAAGAAATGGAGGTCCAAAAATTGGCAGGATAAAACTCTTTTACCATAAATCCTTCATGATTCCCAGCCAAAAGAAAGATTTCCTCAAGATGTTCCAACTTCAATCCCAGAAGGTATTGGATATTTTCTTTGGAATAATTTCCCCGATCCACATAGTCTCCCAAAAAGACAATGTGATAAGGTTTTTTAAGGTATCGTTGGATAACCTGCTGACTGGTCTCCAGATCTCCATGGGTATCTCCCACAAAAACCACTTTCCCTTTTGAGGGAAGATGAATCAGCCGTGGCTTCTTCTCAAATATTCCTTCTGCCTTTTTAAGAAGATCCTTCCACTCCACCTCTTTCCCTATGTCTTCACCACTTTGACATGGACCTTGCGATTCCTGGGTCCATCAAATTCACAAAAAAAGATCCCCTGCCAGGTTCCAAGGACTAATTTCCCTGACTCAACAAAGACTGTTTCAGAACACCCCACCAAACTGGCCTTGATATGAGCCGGAGAATTTCCTTCCATGTGTTGATATTGGTCCTGAAAGAGAACGATCTTGTTCAACGCCATGACAATATCGTGAACGACGCTTGGGTCCGCATTCTCATTGATCGTGACAGCCGCAGTGGTATGAGGGATAAAGACGATGCAGAATCCATCCTCTGTCCCTGTTTTTTTCACAGCCTCTTGAACAGAACGGGTGATATCAATCAATTCGGTCTGCGTTGATGTTTTAACTTGAAAAGTTTGAATCACCTTCAACTCCGCCCCTCCAAAAAAGATTGACAATAATTTATTTTCATATCATATCCGATTTAGAATCTCAATAATATCTCAAAATGATCTGAATGGAATATTGGAATAGTGGAATAATGGGTTATAATGACAAATAAAAAATTCCCCCCTCACCCTTCCCCTCTCTCCTTTGAGACTGTGTCGCAATAGGGAAAAGCGGCTGAAGTTCTGAAAAACGGAACAGACA
>CAZEKS010000416.1:0-2884 GCA_964512795.1 uncultured Syntrophaceae bacterium | reverse complement strand
ATCCCCAGTTCCCGGCAAGCCGTAACGACCTCCCTGACGGCATTGACTCCTTTGATATGGCCGCTGATTCGGCCTAAAAGCTGCTTTTTGGCCCAGCGACCATTTCCATCCATAATTATGGCGATATGACGGGGAAGTTTTTCTTTATCGATTCCTTCCATGATTTGAAGGTCCTTTTGGAGACCGAGACGAGAAGTTTTATAGCATAACAATTCTCAGGTCAACTATTTTTTAAAATTAGCACATCAGATGCTGTTTTTCAATCCATGATTCATGGAGAGAAGGATCAGTAGAAAGGAAATATTTTAGGAGGGGAAAAAGGGGAAGATATTCAGAAGGATTCCTCTCCCCCCTTCAGTCTCATTTTTCGACAATCGCTTCAACCGGGCATACCTCAAAACAGCTTCCACATTCGGTACATTTCTCTTCATTGATGACATAGGGTTCCCCTTCCTCAATAGCTTCAGCAGGGCATTCTTCTGCGCAGGTCCCACAAGCCACACATTCTTCCGTAATGACATAAGCCACTGGAATCACCCCCTTCAATGTTAAGAAATTTCTAAAATTTCTTTCTCCTTGGCGGCAAGAACACCATCCACTTTCTCAATAAATTGATCCGTGGATTTTTGCACCTTATCCATCCACTGGTGAAGTTGGTCCTGAGAAATCTTCTTATTCTTCTCCGACCCCTTCAACTGATCATTCGCCTCTCTCCGGATATTTCGAATCGACACTTTTGACCCTTCGGCCATCTTTCTTACCACTTTGACCAATTCCTTACGACGTTCTTCCGTCAGTCGTGGGATGTTGATGCGGATGATCTTCCCATCACTCGCAGGGGTCACCCCCAGTTCTGATTTGAGGATGGCCTTTTCAATCTCACTGATGACGGAGGTATCCCAAGGTTGAATGGTGATTGACCTGGGTTCAGGGACAGACAATGTTGCCATCTGGTTGAGAGGCGTCTGTGTCCCATAGTAATCCACTCGGATATCATCGAAGAGGGCGAGGGAGGCTCTGCCCGTCCTGATCTTATTCAAATCTGTCTTGAGGGAGGAGAGGGTCTTTTCCATCTTGGCGACGGTTTCTGTAAAAGTCTTCTCGTCCATGATTCATCCCTTCACTTTCGTTCCTATTCTTTCTCCCAAAACGACCCGCTTGACATTTCCCTTTCGCTTCAAATTGAAGACGATGATGGGAATCTGGTGGTCCATGCAGAGAGAGATTGCCGTTGCATCCATGACCTTTAATTGTTTCTTGAGGACATCGAGATAGGTGAGCTCACTATATTTATGGGCATGCTTATGGAGCAGTGGGTCCGAATCATAGATGCCATCGACCTTCGTGGCCTTGAGAATGACATCTGCTCCAATTTCCATGGCCCGGAGGGAAGCGGTGGTGTCGGTGGTGAAATAAGGATTTCCCGTCCCCCCAGCGAAGATCACCACCCGGCCTTTTTCCAGATGTCGAATGGCCCTTCTTCGAATGTAGGGTTCGGCTACCTCCCGCATTTCAATGGCGGTTTGGACTCGCGTTTGAACATGGATCTTTTCAAGAGCATCCTGAAGAGCAATGCCATTTATCACAGTGGCCAGCATCCCCATATAGTCTGCAGAGGCCCTGTCCATCCCTTTTGCACTGGCCGCCATCCCCCGAAAGATATTGCCTCCGCCAATGACAATGGCCACCTCCACCCTCAGACTTCTTAACTCTTTGATCTCCTGAGCAATCTTCTGGATCACAGCGGGATCAATTCCGAAACCTCCCCCACCCGTTAACACCTCACCGCTCAATTTCAAGAGGATCCTTTTATATTGGGGTCTCTTCATGGAGGAACAAGCGTTTAGGTCAAAGGATTCTTTCCTGCCCGGTCCCGATATATCGGGGAAGGCAATTTCTTCTACCGCCGTTAGAAATAATGCCCCACTGGTCTACGGCGGGGTTAACTTTTAAATAATTCTGGTGGGGGTTAATGCCCCACTGGAATTTCTAATGGGGTCTACTTCACCGAAGAAGATGCTGTCGTTGATGATTGAGAAGATAATCCCTCACCCAGTTGAAATCTTGCGAACCGACGAATTGTAATGTTCTCTCCGATCTTGGCAATCATGGCGTCCAGCAACTCCTTGATCGTGAGGTCGGAGTCCCTGACATAGGTCTGTTCCAAAAGGCAAATCTCGGAATAGAACCTCTCCATTTTTCCTTCGACAATTTTGTCGATTACCTTTTGAGGTTTTCCTGAATCCTGGGCTTGCGTCCGATAGATCGCCCGCTCCCTTTCCAGCGCCTCTTCCGGGATTTCTTCTCTCCGGATGTATTGGGGATTGGCAGCGGCGATATGCATGGCGATATTTTTTACGAAGGTTTGAAAATCTCCCGTCTTCGCGACAAAATCGGTTTCACAGTTGATCTCGACCAGGACTCCCATCTTCCCCCCGGCATGGATGTAGGAGGAGACCAGGCCATCGGTCGCAATTCGGCCTGCCTTCTTCGCAGCAGTGGCCAATCCTTTCCGCCGGAGGTAATCGATCGCTGCTTCCATATTTCCTTGGGCCTCTTGAAGGGCCGCCTTGCAGTCGATCACCCCGGCCCCTGTCCTCTGTCTTAAGTCCTTCACCAATTCAATAGAAATTTCCATTCCACCCTATTCCTCCTCCACTCCCTCGACCACTTCTTCTACCTGTATCGCTTTAGGGGGCTCGATTTTTTCCGCCCTCTCTTTTTCTTCTTTAGCGCCCTCCGTCTGGAGTTGTTTTTCGTAAATCTGTTTTCCCTCAACGGCTGCATCCGCAATTTTAGAGGCGAACAGTTGGATCGCCCGGATCGCATCATCATTTCCTGGGATGATGTAATCCAATTCTTCAGGATTGCAATTGGTATCGAC
>CAZEKS010000415.1:0-2893 GCA_964512795.1 uncultured Syntrophaceae bacterium | reverse complement strand
GGGTGTGGAAAATCCTTTTGTTTCGTAACCCTCCATCCCATATTTCTTCTCCATATAATAAGCCCCTGCCGCTTTCTCTTCCTTCAACTCCTTATAACTCAGGCCTGATGATTTTAATTCAAGTTCCACCACTTCCTCATCCGTCTCCCAAGGAAAGACTTCCCCAAATTCCATCTTGTTTGCCAACTCTTTCCAGAAACTGAACTCCGACCGGCCCTCATGTAATGGTTCAATCGCTTTCTTTCTCAACATCAGGTATGGCATTCCATGGCATACATTGTAACTGTAGGCTAAGCCGTTCTTTTCGAGGTGGGTGCATCCGGGAAGGACATAATGAGCCAGTTCGGCCGTCTCCGTCATGAAGAGATCAAGAACCACCAGGAGGTCAAGTTTCTTCATTGCTTCCTTGAAGGCATTCGAATCGGGTAGGCTGAGGGCAGGGTTCCCTCCGGTCACGATCAAGGCTCTGATCACATCAGGGACACTATCCGGAAAGCAGACAACCTGCCCATAGGGACTTTTCCTGCCCCAGATCTCATAGAAAAGGGGATAATCCTTGGCGCCAATCGGGGTCCTCTCCGTTGGAAGCCCCAACCCAGTCAATGAAAGCCTTGGGCTAATCACCCAACCTCCAGGGTTGTTGATATTCCCTGTGATTGTTTGAAGGATTGCAAAGGCTCGGCTATTCTGCGTTCCATTGGCTGTCTGATCCTGAGTATTCGTTCCCTGGAAGATACTGGCCCCTTTCACAGTGACATAGAGTCGAGCAAGCCTCCTAATATTTTCGGCAGAAACCTGAGTGATTCTCTCTGCCCATTCAGGCGTATAGGGTTCAATGTGGGGTACCAGTTTATCAAATCCGTAAGTCCACTGTTCAACAAATTCTTTGTCATAGAGATTTTCTTTGATGATAACGTGCATAAGGGCAAGAGCCAGAGCACCGTCTGTCCCAGGACGGATGGGCAGATATATATCGGCCTTTTTCGCTAGGGGAATCCTCTTGGGATCGATCACTACGAGCTTGGAGCCTTTTGCAAGATTCTCCTCAAGAGCAATTTGGAGAGGAAAATCGGATTGCTCCGGATTATGCCCCCAGAGGATATAGAGTTTGCTATTCATCTCCTCGACCGGGTATTTCCCAAAGGTCATCTGCCTCGCCCGTATACGCATCCGGTAGCAGATCCCTTCGACAGAGATGAAATTGGGGCTTCCGAAGGCTCCCTTAAACCGCTGGGCCATCTCCATCATCTCAAGATTTTCTACTCCGATAGAGCCGGAGAAGATGCTGAGTACTTCTGGCCCAAACTCCTTCTTCAGCCTTTGCAATTTGTCTGCGATTTCTGTCAGAGCATTGTCCCATGAAATCCTCTTCCATTGCCCATTCACTCGTTTTAGGGGATATTTCAGGCGGTCAGGATGGTAAACAAGCTCGATCGCCCTTTCGCCTTTCGGGCAAAGCTGTCCCTTGTTGAGGGGGTGGTCTTTCAGACCTTCAACCTTGATGATCCGACCCTCCTCGACCAGCACATTCATCCCGCAACTGTGGTAGCAGATCGTGCAATCGGTTGCCACCCACTTTGATTTTGAATTTCGCATTGGACTACCCCCTTAAGATTATCGGGATTTCTGTAACCCATCGGAATAACTTAGCCCATGGACAACAAGCTCACTCGCTTCACTGCAATCTTTCATCAAATCATATTTTTCTCCCTTAAGCAGCCATCGTGTGACCATGGGTACTGAACCAGTGCCTGTCTACACTTTTGGTAAGATGTTGAACTTGGAACCATGAAGAGAATAGTATCTCCAAATTGTGTTGATCTAACAACTTGGAACTGCAGCCATGCTGGGTTGGGCGCAGTGGATCTTATCACTCCTTCTCAGCTACCTTTGCACAGACGCAGTAATCCTGATATAACTCGGGTCTCTCGACCATTCTGTCTATAACCTTCCTCACAGCCTCTGGTGATGAATCGATGCCCTTGAACGGTTTGTCTTTCACGATCTCCACCTGAAGAATGTTCTGTTTCAGGAGCGTATAACGGACGAAGAACCACTTTTGAGCAGGCGGTTCAGTCTTGGGTTTAAACTCTTGGACATTGAGGAGAGTAGTGTTCCTGACAGAAGAACTGTAGGCCCGATAATGGATTGGTTTCTCCCCCTCCATGGTCACGTCAATGCAATACTGCATCTCATCGAAGGGCACGATCGTGACGAGGAATGATTTATTCTGACCTGCGTCGCCTTGCACACACCTCCAACTGCCGACAAGCTTTGGGTCGATTCTTTCTGCTGCAGACGGCCCCAACGGGAAATCGGACTCGTAGCAACCCCATAGAGGAACAAAGAGGGCCATTAACATTACTCCCACAATTTTCCTGTACTTTTTCACTGTTCTCCTCCCATAATCCAGTGTTTGGTCCACCCGTTTAATAAGATATTAGAATTGAAGCTATTATAAGAAAAATATTTTGTGAATTGTGTAGGTTCGATATCCTGGTCCAATTTAACTCACATTTCAAACCCTAATACTTCTTCCCTTAGGATTAAAGGCATGAAACTCAAATCTTATTTAGGCTTTACCGAACAGTTCTTGAATTCGGTTTGCCCCTCAATCTCGACGAAGGCGGTCTGTCCTTCTATCCAAAGCGTTACTTTTCCCTCACTATATTTGGTCCCTGAGGCAGAAGGTACACGAGGCAGGTAAAACCTTTTTTCTTCTATTTTGAGGAAAGCCATATCCACCTTCTCGTAAACCTCTACCACGATACTTTTTCCCTCATCGCATGCATAGGTAATTCCAGATTTGAATGCTTTCCCAGAGGAACATCCAAGAACGATGGTGAGTATCAGAATGAACAATACAAGACTCACAAATCGAGGATTGCCCTGA
>CAZEKS010000414.1:0-2896 GCA_964512795.1 uncultured Syntrophaceae bacterium | reverse complement strand
TCAAATCCCCCCAACCCCCCTTTTCTAAAGGGGGGCGAGGGGGGATTATGAATTTTCTTTGTTCGTGCCTGCACACCGAAGTGCCGTGTTTCGGCACGCAGGCGAGGGTGACGTAACCGTCATGAAAGATTGCTCAGAAAAAAATTGGAGCGGGCAACGGGATTCGGACCCGCGACCCTCGGCTTGGGAAGCCGATGCTCTACCAACTGAGCTATGCCCGCCCTCATCCTTTTTTAAATCAATCAATACTCAAAATTCAAAATATAAGAAACGATTGAGGCTTGTCAAGGGAATTTTTAAGAGAGCTTTAAAACAATACTATGCGTTCTCTTGATTACACAGATTTCAAAAGCTGATTACGCAGATTTTACCTATTTCCCATGTTTTCCTGCCTGCGTGCAGTCAGGATTTATCTGTGTCATCGTTTCATAATCCGTGTAATCAGAGGTCTCTCAAAGAGACCTCTTTAGAGCACCGTCACTTGACCAGGAAGATAGGTTAATACTTCTGCCCCATGAGGAGTAACGAGGACCATATCTTCAATTCGAACCCCTCCCCAATCGGGCAGATAGATGCCGGGTTCGATTGTAAAAACCATTCCTTCCTGAAGCAGTTCTTTATTTTCAAAATTGACCACCGGGTCTTCGTGGACGGCAAGGCCAATGCCATGACCTGTTCCGTGACCAAAATATTCCCCATATCCCTGATTTCGAATATGATCTCTTGCGGCGGCATCCACCTCACAAATGGGGATGCCCGGCCGAACCATCTCAATTGCTTTGTCATGAGCTTCTTTGACTATTTGATAGATCTTCTGCTGTTTTAAGGAGGGCTTGCCACAGACCAATGTGCGTGTCTGATCAGAGTGGTAACCTTGAAACCCTGAACCAAAATCGATCAGGATAAAGTCCCCTTTTTCGATTTGTTTAGAACTTGCTTTACCATGAGGGAGGGCAGATCGTTTTCCAGAGGCGATAATAATATCAAAGCCAATGGCATCCGCACCATTCTGTTTCATAAAGAATTCCATATCCAGGGCGATCTCCCTTTCAAAAACACCTTCCTTTAACATTTCTACGATGTGGAGGAAAGCGTTTGATGAGATATCAATGGCAGTACGTATCGAGGCCAGTTCTTGAGGATCTTTGACGGCCCTCAAATTTTTAATTTGATCCTCCAAGGGAATAAGCCTCGCCTTATTAGAAGACAGCTTCTTAAAAAGAGACTGAAACAATGAGAAGGTGAGGGAAAGAGATTCAAAACCGATACGTTTTAATTTTAAGTCCAACAAGACAGAGGCGACGCCATCCATTTTCTTTTTATAATGGATGATCTGAGACCCCTTGACCTCTTTATCTGCCTGTGTCCAGTATCGAGAGTCCGTGAGAAAGAAGGATTCCTTTCGGGTGATAACGAAGGCCCCGTCACTCCCGGTAAAACCGCAAAGATAGCGGATATTTTCAAGACTGCTAAAGAGGATTCCTTCCAGATGATTTGAATCTATGATTTTTCGGGCAGACTTTAGGCGGGTCTCCTGAAATGAATTTTCCTTCAACCTCTCCTCCGGTCACGAATATTGGACAGCCATCTCTCCAGGAACCGAATCTTTTCCTCTTTTGAGCGTGGAAGTGGATGGGGTAGGGGAGGGGAAGGGCTTAACTGTTTACTTAATTCTTCCAACCTAAATTTTATTTCCATATCATGGGGATCTTTTTCGGCAAGGGCTTTAAAAATGTCGTAGGCCTCCTGAAGATGACCTTGTTGGAGATAGATTTCAGCCAATGTTTTTGTCGTCATGCGATCCATTGAACATACCAGCCTGAAAGACCTTTCTAAAAGTTAGAAAATAATTCCCAAAAAGTCAACCCCTTTGACACCCCTTGACACACTTTGACATCCCTTGACACCCAAATAAAACCTTGATAATATTATTTGATGTATAAAAAACAGAGTAACCGATATATTCTAAAAGAAACATAGGAACGAGATAGTTGGTTTTTGTATTAATAGTTTTGGAACCCAAGGGTAGGGGAATCGAGTAATCCTTTTGCTACAAGGATGTATCACAGAAAGACTTCTGAGCATGGGGGGGTGCTACTCAGGCGAAAAACTGAGCTTTTAAAATCCTAATGTGTCTCTCCACCGAGGGGACAGTCGACTAAAAGATTGACTTGGGGGCAAAAAATGATCTGTGCGGCCATTTTAGCTAGTGGCAAAGGAACCAGGTTTTGGCCTCTCAGTGGGAAAAACTGCCCGAAACCGATGTTAAATATCGTCGGGGAGAAAACGCTTCTTCGGCAGACGATCAAAGGATTAAATAGATTTATTTCATTGGATAATGTATGGATCATTACAACAGATATTTTAGCTCAAGATAACCCCTTTCATCTGAAACCCCTGGGAAACGATGTAAACAGAATTCGCTTTATCATAGAGCCAACGTGTAAAAATACTGCCCCCGCCGTCGTCCTTGCTGTCATTACTCCGAATAAACTCTCATCCGACCCTGTATCGGTTGTGGCGCCATCTGACCATATCATCAAGGGACAAAGACATTTCAGAATAAACTTCAATGGGCCATAGAGAGGGAAATTATCACTATGGGGTTTTCATTTTCCCAAATAGACGTCGGGGTTGCCCATAAAAATAGGCAGTGGCTATGAAAATAAACAATTTTAGAAATATTTTCCAACATTATAAGTAGGCATAAATTTAAATAATGCCATGCTTTCAATAAGTTATTAAATTCATAGAAAATTTTAGTCTTTGGCAGATATTTTGCTGTTAACCTACAAATTTAATGAATGGGAAAAGCATAAAATCCCAATTTTCCAATTTTATGTGAGCCGTAAAGCGAATCGAGAGGCATTTAACTTCCCTATTTTAAAATTTCATA
>CAZEKS010000413.1:0-2918 GCA_964512795.1 uncultured Syntrophaceae bacterium | reverse complement strand
AATAATGGGAAAAAATTATTGGTATTTTGAAACTGGCTCCAGGTCAATTAAACCCACTATTCTATCGTTCCATTATTCCATTGTTATTTTGACCCATCATTCCATTATTCCATCATTCCACCATTCCAGTGTTATTTCGTTCCAGTTCTTCTTCTAACTGGCTTTGCCGATAGAGGTCGGTATAGATCCCCCCTTTGGAAAGAAGGGTTTTGTGGTCCCCCATCTCCACTATCTGTCCCTCTTCAAGAACGATAATCCGATCTGCTCTCCGAAGGGGAGCGATCCGATGGGTAACGAGAATGCTGGTCTTCTCCTTGAGGAACTTATCCAACCCCTCCAGAATCCGTTCTTCTGTCTGGATGTCCACCGAGGAGAGGGCGTCATCCAAGATGAAGATGGGTGGATCCATGAGAATAGCTCGGGCAATCGCAATCCTTTGCCTCTGTCCTCCGGATAGAGTGATCCCCTTCTCCCCAACCGTCGTATTCATGCCCGCTGGAAATTCCCTGATCTCATCGTAAATCTGTGCAAGCCGTGCAGCCTCTTCAATCTCTTTTTCCGTGGCATCCATCTTTCCAAAGGCAATGTTTTCACGGATCGTATCTGAAAAGAGGAAGGTATCCTGGGGGATATATCCAATCGATTTCCTTAACACCTCAAGAGTGATCTCATGAATTTCAACCCCGTCGAAAAACAGATAACCTTGCGAAGGCTCTAAAATCCTTGCCACCAGATTGCATAAGATTGTCTTCCCAGACCCAGTCCTTCCGACGATGACCAATCTTTCTCCCTTCTCAACAGTGATATGAATATCTCGAAGCAGAGGATTTCCACTGTTTCGTGGACAAAAGCTGAGGCCTCTTATCTCAATTCTTCCTTTCAATGGACCTGATCGAATGATACCTGAAGAGTCATAGATTTCTGGGGTTTCTGCAAAAATCTTATTCAAGCGGTCCATGGAAGCGCTGCCTCGCTGGATCATATTGATTGCCCAGCCCGATGCCATCATTGGCCAGGCAAGCAATCCCAGATAGCTCATGAAGGCCACAAAATCACCCGTGGAGATCAATTGAAAGATCGTCAGCTTCCCGCCCAAGTAAAGGACGATAGCCATGGAAAGATTGGAGAAGAAAAGGATGAGGGGGAAAAACATTCCCCACACCTTGGTAACATTTAAATTTTTCTGGATATAACCCTTGCTTAGTTGAGAAAGTCTTTCCCTCTCCCTTTCCTCCAGAACATAGGCCTTGATCACACGGATACCTGTAATGGCCTCCCTCACCCTTTCAGTGAGGGAGGCGAAGGTCTTCTGAAGAATTTCGAAACGGTGGTGGATCGTCCGGCTGAAGAGGAGTGTAATCAGCGTAATCAACGGCATGGGAAGAGCGGCATAAAGGGTCAATTTGGGGTGGATATAAATCATAAAAAAGATCGTCAACACTCCCAGGATGATCGTATCTACTAAAAACACGACCCCCATGGAGAGCGACATCCGGACCGCCTCGATGTCATTGGTGGCGTGGGCCATCAGATCCCCCACTTTGGTGCGAGAGAAATAAGAAGGGGAGAGAGTTTGGAGGTGAACAAAAAGGCGATCTCTGAGTGTCTTTTCGATTCGACGAGCCGCCCCCAAGAGGAAATACCTCCAAACGTATCGAAATCCACCAATACCTAAAGCAAGGATGAGGACTTCTAATCCGTAGAAGAGAAGGTGGGAGGGAGAAATAACGTCCAGGGTGAGATCGTCGATGGCGTATTTGATGACCCTTGGGATGAAAAGTTGGAGGACATCAACGATGAGAAGAGCGATGAGTCCGATCAGAATCCACCATCGGTTCTCGAAAAAATCATTCCTAAGGGTTTTAAATGTCTTCATTCTTCTCCACTTGCTTACCACTAAAATTTAATAAACTCGTCTTCATAAAGTCAACCCTTCGACTCCCCCCGCCCGAAGATGGGGATTCGCCCTCGGCCAGAGACTTCGCCGAGCTCAGTCGAGCCGCTCGGGCCGAAGGCTCAGCCTGCCTGCCGGTAGGCAGGGGTTGACCCTAAGCGGGTCAATGACATTCAAAAGAATTCTTTTCCAGATGGAGACCTTGAGGATGAAATATTGGAGAAAAGAGGATTGAAAAGATAGTAGAACCACTTTCAGAAGGATCTTTTCACGGATAGTTTTTGGGTGGTCATTTTCGATGGTATAGGAACAATCGGGATTTAGGAATCCACTGATGTCTTCAATAAAGTGGAGAAATTTCTGAAAAGCTCTTTGATCCCAAAAGTGAAAGAAGCCCCTTACCCTTCCCCTCTCCCCTTTGGGGAGAGGGAGGGGGTGAAGGGGTCATTTGGGATTGGTATTTGGAAATTATTTGTAATTTGTTCTTTGGAATTTGTAATTTAGATCAATTCGTCTTGGCTACCTTGATCGCCTGTGGCCCTTTCGGGCTATTGGCAATCTCGAACTCTACCTCCTCTCCCGCACGGAGAGATTTAAACCCTTCAGCCACAATCCCCGAAAAATGAACAAACACATCGTCTCCACCAGGTTGCTCGATAAATCCATATCCCTTCTTGGTGTCAAACCATTTTACAACCCCTTTAGCCAACTCCTTGCCCTCCTTCTCCAATGTGGTCTTTACAGCGGAATTTGATACCACTAATCAATTTGGATGTCAAGATTTTTGTATAAACTAACTAACGAATAAAACGAATGAAACCGAACCTAACGAACAAGACTAAATCTATGGATATTCGACACCCACCCTCCCCTCCCCCTCAAGGGGGAGGGTTAGGGAGGGGGTTCGGAAATGAGATTTTTCTTCAATAAATCCCCTCAGATTTCACTTTCTTAGGGCTGCCCTTGTGGCCAGGTAAACGCCGAGGAGGATCATCCCTCCGCCCATGAGGGTGATCCACTGAAT
>CAZEKS010000412.1:1818-2929 GCA_964512795.1 uncultured Syntrophaceae bacterium | reverse complement strand
AACATCCTTTCTTATATTCAGCACCATCATGAACGTTATGACGGAACAGGCTATCCGGACGGATTGTCAGGTGAACAAATCCCATTGGGGGCGAGAATTATTACCATCTCCGATGCCTATGACAGCATGACCTCTGATCGCCCCTATCGAAAACCTCTTGCCAATGGAGATGCTAAGAATGAATTGGTGAAGAACGCCGGAAAACAATTTGACCCAAAGTTAGTCTCTCTCTTTTTGGACGTTTTGAAGGAGATGGAAGAGGTCTTTCTCGTGAAAGATCATATGAGAGTCTCTGCTAACTCATATTAAAATGACCAGGGAGATTTCAATGAATCAGCTCATCCGCTGTAAAAATTGCGACGAAATTTTCATGAAAACGCCCTTTGACCATTGCCCGGAATACAAATTTGACCCCGGCCGATCCTTGGAGAATTTTCGAAGCATTGAGACAGATGATTATCAAGACTTCTTAAACCAACATCAGGGACATCAATTAGAAAATTTGAATATAATTGAAGACTCTTTCGTCAGCAAAAAGGCCTACTCCGAACCTGTCAAGGCTTCCTTTTTCAAGGCAACCAATGGAAAAGAAAAGTTTGTGATTAAAAAATTTAGAGAGAAAATTGATGAACCCCTGAAATACCTGTTGATCCCAGGAGACTATTCCCTAAAATGCAGCGCCATCGAAATCCAATCTGAAGAGATCTCCAAACAATTTAAAAGAGAACTGAAGCCTCCCCTTTCTCAAAACAAAATCGATGCTTTTCTTAAATTGTATCGTGCAATTGCTGAAGATATCGATATTAAAGATTTGGAAAGAATTCCCGAAGAATCTCCCTATCCTCTCGAAATCTATTATAAGTTAGACGACATCCATTCAATGTTTTTGTTGAGGAACTGCCGAAATATTTTTAAAGGACAAGAATATTCGGCCATAGAGGAATTCGTTCAACGACACAAAGACGACGGGGTGTTATTACTGAAAGCAAATTATAAAATTGAACTTTCCGAAATGGCTAAACCACGCAAAAAGGCGATTACAGCCTCCTTGCCTTTAAAAAAAGATAAAATCGCTGCGAAGAAATAGGCACTTCCCCTACCCTCCTTCTTT
>CAZEKS010000412.1:0-1718 GCA_964512795.1 uncultured Syntrophaceae bacterium | reverse complement strand
AAAAAAAGATAAAATCGCTGCGAAGAAATAGGCACTTCCCCTACCCTCCTTCTTTTCTTTAGCTTCTTGAAACAGTGCTAAATCCTTCTTCATCTCCTTTTTCCTCAAGGGGGGAAATTTTGAATTTTTCCTAACATGAATAAGTTATTCAGGGTTTTTTGTGGGTTACCGTCCCCTTAACTTAAGGGGATGTGTGGAGGGGTTAGGTTGCGTTGTCCGCCGTCCAACTCTACCGCAAGCTTCATCGTTGGACAATAAAAGTCTAAAATAGATAGAACTAACTCCCCTAACCCCCCTCTATTCCCCCCTTAAATTAAGGGGGGAATAGAGGGGGGTTACAAGAGGGGGATGCCACCCACACGAAAGCCGGAAGTGCAAAAAACAAAGTTGTACTAAAATTGACATTCATATTGGGATCGGTTATTTTTGAAATAATATAAACGCATTAATTCATGATACCCCCTACCCCACCCTCCCCCTCAAGGGGGGAGGGTGGGGGTGATTTATTGCGGAGCCAAAATATGGTTTTTCCCTTTTCAAGCCAGACATTTTTTAATATTTCAATGGCTATCTATTTCTTATGTTTTTTGGGTTATCTCATCTTTTCGGCCACACGAAATAAAGTACTCGGGCCTCTCTTCACCTCCCTACTGATTATCGGACTCGTCATCCACTCAGGGGGCCTTGTCGTCCGTTGGTTGGAAACACATCAGACAGGCTATGGCTATGTTCCCTTATCCAATATGTATGAATCCCTCATCTTCTTCTCTTGGACCATTGTCTTGATCTATCTGATTCTCGAGTTCAAATACCGGCAAAAGATCATAGGGGTTTTTATCATTCCCTTTGCTTTTTTGGCTATCGCTCTGACCTCCATCGTCCCTGACATTAACGCAAAGATCACCCCCCTGATGCCCGCCCTTCAGAGCAATTGGCTGACCATCCATGTAACCACCTGCTTTTTTGGATATGCTTCTTTTGCAGTATCCTTTGGAGTCAGTATCCTCTATTTAATTCGGGACGGAGAAGGTTCGCCTAAGGAGGGAGGCTCAAAATGGTTGCCTTCAACCCCTATCCTGGATGAGATCAATTATAAATCCATTGTGATTGGTTTCCCCATGTTGAGCTTGGGGATCATTACGGGCGCTGCCTGGGCTAATTATGCTTGGGGAAGCTACTGGAGTTGGGATCCCAAAGAGACCTGGTCTCTCATCACGTGGTTTGTTTACGCTGCTTTTTTGCATGCTCGATTGACAAGAGATTGGAGGGGAAGAAAGGCAGCCATTCTGTCGATTGTTGGATTTGCCGCAGTCTTATTTACCTATTTTGGCGTCAATTATATTATTTCAGGGCTCCATAGCTATGCCTGATAGCTAAGTGGAAAACAGGCTCCGTCCAACAGTAAGGGTAAGGATGCCCGCCCTGTACCATACCGGTAACATTTTCGAAGTAAAAGCAGGGCATTCTTGGCCAAACAAGAAGCTTATCACTAAAGATTAGGCCCGGCATGAAAGGTATAGGGCCTGTATCGTCATTCGGTTATGGCTTAGATCTTTTAATGGAGTTAGAGTTTAACGTTATCAAAATTCGTATCGATGCAAGAAACTCGGAAACGAAGCTCGAAAATCCAGTTTCTATTACCGAGCCTCGATACAAGATTCGACAACGAGACTGTCGAAAAAGTCCCGATGGTGAATTATAGACAGTTTTCAGGGGTC
>CAZEKS010000411.1:0-2934 GCA_964512795.1 uncultured Syntrophaceae bacterium | reverse complement strand
ACCACTGCATGTTTGGTCGTTGTATAGGCTACATTTCCTGGACCGGGCATCAGTCCAGCCATTGAGGCAGTATTGATAATATGTCCGAATCCCTGGGCCACCATAATTTTGTAAGCCGCTTGGATTCCATTGATCACACCACGGAGATTGACATCAATGATTTGATTCCAATCTCCGATACCATATTGGCTGACGTAGCCACCAATGACTATCCCTGCATTGTTGAACATATAGTCCAACCGACCCGTACGCCTAAAGGTTTCTTGAACTACCTGTTCCATCGCAGGAAAATCGGTTACATCTATTTTCACTGCCCTTGCTTTGCCACCGGAAACGTGGATTTTTGAGACGACTTCCTCTGCTAATTCGATCTGAAGATCAGCCAATACCACCTCGCCGCCACGGTTTGCTAATTCCTCGGCAAGCGCCCGACCAATTCCTGATGCTCCACCCGTGACAATCGCAGTGGCGCCATCAAAAATACGAATTCTTTTATCTGGTTTCATAGACCCCCCTAAAAAGTATTGATGAACGAATGTATCACTTACAAAGGTTCACTCAAAGATGGCTTTATTCCCTTTGAGACTTTATAGAGGCGCTTTTTGGATTTCCCAGTTCATTTCTAAGTCCAAAAAGTTGAGGTTTAGTTGGGAGATTGGTCTTCTGATACGATATGATTTGGTAGTATTATGATACTCACCAATTTTGAAAAGTCAACAAGCATTATGAAGATGTAAGATGTCCTGTGCCGCCGATTATTTTCAACACCTGAATCCCGATATGGAACTTTATCTTAGCGATTACTCAAGAAAGGAAGCATTAAAAAGCCTCAGATGAACCAGGGCAGAGCCATTTCCAATCCTGCCTTCATTTTTTGACAATCGAATGGTGATGGAGGATAAGGCAAAGCGTATCGTTATCAATTTCCATTCTTATAATGTATATCTTTCCGGTTGTCTTATCTTTGAACCTGTCTCCTATCTTCATCATAGCACCGTCACCTTTCTTGACCTTCCTGGAGACTATTATAGGTTGAGGCCAAAATTTAGCTTGCAAAATCCGGAACTATACGTATTGCCTTTTTTTCCGGATCAGCGAGGTCGAGCTTAATGATTCTTCGGCAATGAGGACATTGTATAAACTCTTTGGCTTCCAGGCCAATCATGCTCAGTTTGAATTTTCCCTCACAATGCGGGCATAAGGCGTCAAAATCGAACATAGGTTTTCCTTTCTTTAAGATTTAAAAAAGAGGGGTAAATTTCTGACTTCGTTCATTCTTTGAGTTTTGCCTTGACCTCGTCTTCTACGAATGGCACGAAGACGGATTCCATGCTGTTCGGATTAACAAGCATGGAATGGGATCCGTCCTTTGTTCCCAGAATGATGATGCTGGAATCGACGCTTTTAACTGTAAACATTTTCCCACTTTCTATGTCTTTGAACATGTCACCTGTTTTTATCATAGCATTTCCTTTCTTGGGAATAGAATTAGGGGTTAGGTCTGCCCCGATCTCGCCAGCCCTGTCCGAATCACTGCTTCCTCCACCTCTTCACATCAAAACGCTCTTGGACGAGGTCTCGAAGGCTCGGTCTTTACAGCCTGTTTTTTTTTAAGAAAGAACGATCAGATTTCTTGCTGGGTATCGATAGCGACTTCCCCTTGTAGAGGGTTTCCAGCCTTTCCTCCTGACGTTCCGTTAGCGAATGGTTCTTATCGAAGTCCTCCACTGCAGTTTTGAGAAATTGGTCTTCAGCCTTGGTTAAGGCATGCTGGTTTAACCCTGAAATCACCCAATCAAGCCTTTCTTTATTCATATGGTCCTTTCTGTCGCGATGACTGTCTTTAAGTTCTTATGGCTATCTTCCCCGGAAGCCACGCCTTTCCATTGACTCTTTTACCAGCGATTTTTTTCCCATGAGATCTATCCGGTTCAACATGGAAACAGCTCTCCGGACTTTCCATTGTGTTGGCATCTCCACGAAGGTAATATCCCTCGGTTGACCAGTTTACCTGTCCTTGACAATCTTGACAGACGTGACACTTCCAACTTTGGAGAAAAGGGGGTTGAGTTCAGATTCGATGCTTGGGGAGGGAGGTTGGCTATGTAAACTTTCTTATCCATATATTCGTTCCTTAGATATCTCTATTTACTGAAGCACGCTATACAGAGTAGCTTTTTATCATTGGGCGGGGGAACCTGGGTGATAACTCCCTTTCCGCAACCCGAACATATAATTTTATAAGATTTTGGGCGCCTTAAATGGCTCGGTCTTGGCCCACGATGATTCCCGCGCCTTCTCTGTTGTACCATTGGTCAACCTCTTTTCTGCAAAAACCAAATCAATAACGATTTCTGCGGCCGCTATAATCCATTCGGCCTCCCCCGGTTCTTCCCTGGTCCGGGCGAGGACGTGCCTCATTCACACTCATCTGTTTGCCTTTGAGTTCCTTCCCATTAAGGTTCTCAATCGCCGTTTGCGCTTGAGACTGCACAGACATTTCCACAAAACCAAACCCCCGGGACTGGCCATTATACTTGTCCTTGATAACTTTTGCTGAGGTTACCTGGCAGAAGGATTCAAAAGCCTCCCGGATCGTTTCATCCGTTGCTTCATAGGATAAGTTTCCTACATAAATATTCATAATGGTTCTCCTTATTTTGGGTTTCTTTTCTTGTTCTTTATTATAAAATTCTTGTTCCATTCCAGTGTAAATTCCTCATGCCAATTCCACGTTGATTTTCCTCTCCTTCGGGGGACAGCTTCGTGGTGAACGATTACCTCCTTTTCCTGATTACTTTCCCCTTTAACTTTAACTTCTTTCACATCGCCTTTTCTTTGACCTTTCTGCTTTGTAATCAACATTTTAACCTCCAAGTCGGCTTTGATTTGGCCATAAAAAAAGCCCGCAAAGAAGTCGTTTAGAGTTCTTGC
>CAZEKS010000410.1:0-2938 GCA_964512795.1 uncultured Syntrophaceae bacterium | reverse complement strand
TTCAGATGAGCAATTGCCTCCCCAGTGGCAAACCATTTTTGGGAAACAGGGAATAGATCCCAAGAGTCACAAATAATATCCCAGCTCATCTTCGATGCAACCCGAAAAGCATTCTTGCTACCTTTTTCCAGAATAGAAATAATTTCATTGAGCCTGTTCTGATGGTGATGTTTCAAATCCTGAATTCTCTCTCTGCAGTTCTTGAAAATGGACCGATGGCCGGGCAATACAAGTTCCATATCGAGTTCATAGACCTTGTCTAAACTTGCCATATACTCCTTTAAGGGATTCCACTCATCAGACCATAATTGGATGTTGGGAGTTATGTCATTAAGAATATGATCTCCAGACACGAAGATCTTCTTGTTGGGTTCGTAAAGACACATATGCCCTAAAGTATGGCCGGGTGTTTCAATGCACTTGAATACATAATCCCCAATGCTGAGGGTGTCGCCTTCTTTCAAGATATGAAAGGCCAAGTCCGCTTTTGCCCTGAATTTAAGACCAGGATGGTTCTGGAGAGCTGTTTGAAGCTCATTCTCAGGGTAACCATTCAAACGGGCAAAGTTAACAAAATCATCCAACCGAAAACCAGATCTAAAACGATCGGCATCTGGTTGGTTGAAGTATATCTTCGAGGTATCTGTCATAAGGTTCGAGACGAGGCCAAAATGATCCGCATGGAGATGAGTAATAAAAAAGTCTGTTTTTCTTATATCGACTCCAAGTTCCCTCAGACCGGCTTGCATTGCGTTCATGCACTCTTTCTGATTCCAACCCGTATCGACAATCAAGTTTCGTCCCGTATTCTTTATCACATAGGAGTTAATGGCTTTAAGGGGATTCTTAGGAAGAGGAATTTCAATTTTGTATAGATCTGTCAGAATTTCTTCGATCATCGACTCACCTCTGTAATTTACAAGATGTTTCAGCCACTCGTCTTGAAAGGTGGCCGTTTGGACGATTTTTTATCTTTTTTCTTTCCCCGAGATTTTAGCCCAGGTATCTCGTAGCGTTACGGCTCGATTGAATACCAGGGCTTTATGGGAAGAATCAAAAGGATCCACACAGAAATAGCCGAGCCTTTCGAACTGGAATTGACTTCCGGGTCCAGCACCGGCAAGGCTTGGTTCCACACGGCATGAAGTGAGGGTTTCCAACGATTTCGGATTCAGGTGTCTTGTAAAATCATCTCCTTCAGCCGCTGGATCGGAGATTTGGAAGAGGCGATCATACAGTCGAACCTCAGCAGGGGCCGAATGATTCGCTGATACCCAGTGGATGACCCCCTCGACTTTGTGTCCGTCTGGGGGGGGGGCATCTCGCGTCTCTGGATCATAGGTGCAGTGCACTTCCGCGACTTCACCCGTCTTCGCATCCTCGACCATACTTAAACATTTTATGATGTAGGAATATCTCAGGCGCACCTCACGCCCCGGACCGAGGCGATAGTATTTTTTCGGGGGATTTTTATGAAAGTCATCATGTTCGATGTAGAGTACTCTGGAAAAGGGGACTCTCCGCGATCCCATGCCAGGGTTCTGTGGGTGGTTGGGACATTCAAACTCTTCCACCTGTCCTTCGGGATAGTTGTCGATGACTACGCGAAGGGGGCGCAATACCCCCATGACGCGTGGCGCCCGTTCATTCAAATCTTCACGAACGCAATGTTCAAGAAGAGAAATATCGACGAGATTTTCATTCTTGGCCACTCCGATCCTCGCACAAAAGTTTCGGATTGCCTCTGGTGTGAAGCCTCGCCTTTTCATCCCCGCTATGGTGGGCATTCGTGGATCATTCCAGCTTGTCACGTACCCTTTTCCTACTAATTCGATCAGTCTTCGCTTGCTGAGAATCGTGTAGCTGAGATTAAGGCGAGCAAATTCAATTTGCTGAGGGTGAACATCCACGTTCAATTGATCCAGAATCCAATCGTACAAGGGACGATTATTTTCAAACTCCAAGGTGCAAATCGAATGAGTGATTTTTTCGATGGAATCGGAAAGACAGTGAGCAAAGTCGTACATCGGGTAGATGCACCAATTCGTCCCTGTTCGGTAGTGAGTTGCCCGCTTGATGCGGTAGAGGACCGGATCCCGCATGGTGATGTTTGGAGAGGCCATATCGATTTTGGCACGAAGGACATGGGTGCCATCCTCGAATTCACCCGCGCGCATTCGCCCGAATAAATCCAGGTTTTCTTCAAGGGAGCGGTTCCGATAAGGACTCTCTTTTCCTAGCTCGGTTAAAGTGCCCCGTTGTTCCCTTATTTCATCTGCACTCAAACTGCAGACATAGGCTTTGCCAGCTTTAATCAGCCGGACCGCAAATTCGTAGAGTTGCCCAAAATAGTCAGAAGCATAGAACAGGCCGTCTCCCCAATCGAACCCCAGCCAGCGGACATCGTTGATAATCGATTCGACGTATTCAAGGGATTCGCCACTCGGATCTGTATCATCCATCCTTACATTGCAGGTACCACTGTACTGGGCGGCGATGCCAAAATTGAGGCAGACGGACTTGGCATGCCCGATATGGAGGTATCCATTCGGTTCGGGTGGAAAGCGTGTTGCAACATGTCCCTGGAACCTATTGGTCCTTAGGTGTTCCTCAATAGTTTCCCTTATAAAATCTGAGGGAGGTGACGAATTGGTTTGGGCCATAGCGTGGATTCTTTCTTCCTGCTTTGCTTCCCCTCTTAATATATCATATCCTACCCGTCTCGCAAGACCCAATGGGCTAAGAGGTTTCAGGAACTTAGATATCGAAACGAAATCTCTGCCATACATTCCTTTTTTACACAGATGCTCTCAAATTAGTGGTAGCCTTCAAAGGCGACCATCGGCAAAGGAAGTATGGATTTTCCAATTTTAAAAATCCACCTTTTCTACCGCATAAAAGGGTGCAACTTTTTTTGCACTGTCAACCCTTTTTGTTA
>CAZEKS010000409.1:0-2949 GCA_964512795.1 uncultured Syntrophaceae bacterium | reverse complement strand
GAAACCGAATTAGTCCAAGCGGTGAAAATTAGACTTGAACAAGCCGAGTATAAAGTTTTAACTGCATATGATGGAGAAGAGGGATTTCAGAAGGCCAAAAAATACAAACCTGACTTGATTATACTAGACATTTTAATGCCCCACATGGGAGGAGATTCTATGGCTGCAGCTTTAAAAGAAGATGCAGAAAGTCGTAATATTCCCATTATATTTTTGACTTGCTTGGCCGGAGGATCTACGGGACAACATAAAGGGACGTTGAAAGGCGGAAATCGTTTCTTAGCCAAACCATTTGATCATGAGGAATTGCTTTCAATGGTAAAAGCTTTATTAAATCTTTGATTCAGACATCAGACCATAGACTTCAGACATAAAGACTAAAGGGGAGGAAATGGCCGGAGATTACACAAAGATAATACATAGGAGTGAACCATGGCTAAGAAAATTTTAGTGGCAGATGATGAACCTGAGATTGTTCAGGCATTACAGATTAGGCTCAAAGAGGCAGGTTACGAGGTTGTTGTTGCTTTTGATGTTCTTCAAGCCATAAATAAAGCCCATAAAGAGAAGCCTGATCTTATTATTTTGGATATAAGGATGCCTGCTGGGAGTGGTATTGGAGTTTACGAGAAATTAAAGATGTCAAGTGAAACAACAACGATTCCGGTAATTTTCATTACTGCCTATGCAAACGATGAGATAGTAAAAAAGGTTTTAGAAATGGGGGCAGCGGGTTTTTTTGCTAAACCGTTTAATATAGATAAATTATTGATCAAAGTCAAAACACTTTTGGGCGAAGGAGATAGAAAAGGAACTTGATATGACCAAGAGAATATTAGTCATTGATGATGAACCTGAATTGGTAAAAGCAATACAGATCAGACTTGAACAAGCTGGCTATGAGACCTTGATCGCTGATGACGGTCTGGAGGGGTTGGACAAAGCGCGCAAAGAAAAACCAGATCTGATTTTATTAGATTTAATGCTGCCTAAAATGGATGGATATAAAGTTTGTGCTTTGCTTAAAAGAGATAAAAAATATTCTAAGATTCCTGTAATTATGCTCACTGCACGCACTCTGGAGAGGCATCAGAAACAAGGTATAGAGGTGGGCGCTGACGCTTACATGACCAAGCCTTTTCAATATGAAGTAGTATTGGCTAAGATAAAGGAATTGTTGGGAGAGTAGGTAATTTAGGATTTTATGTCGAGGTAGGGCGCTTGATGGTCCTTGAGCTCATGGGTTACCTGGTTTCATGCTACCGGAGTCATTCCATGGGCTCAGGAGTACCACAGCATTAGGCCCGCAAGAGTTTATTAAGGGTCTCAAAATTGTATTGACATGCACCTGAAAATCTCCCCCCGCCCCTCTTTACCAAAGAGGGGTGTTTTACCTCCCTTTGGAAAAGGGAGGTGAGGAGGGATTTTATAAAACAATGTCGTTATTATTATGAGACTGTTAACAAATGCCAACCAAAAAAGCATGAGGGAGGAAGACAATGAGTAAAAAATACTTGCTAAAGCTATTCGTCACAGGGCAAACGCCAAGATCTCAGTTTGCGATTGAACATTTGCGTCGTATCTGTGAAGAGGAATTTTCGGGCGAGTATAAGTTGATCGTCGTCGATATTTTAAAACGACCCCAACTGGCAGAGGATGAGAAAATCTTAGCCACGCCAACCGTGATCAAAGAGTTACCCCCACCCATCCGGCACATTATCGGCGATCTTTCTGATAAAGAAAAGGTTTTATTAGGCCTTGATTTAGTTGGGCAGAAAAGGAGGCAGGAATGAAAGGCAAAATAGAGACATCGAGCGTAAGAAAAGGCGGGCTGGAAAAACTCCCCACAGGCATTGCTGGTTTTGATAAAGTCTTAGACGGCGGGATTCCCAAGGGAAGAGTCATGTTGGTTACCGGCACAACAGGGACAGGTAAAACTGTTTTCCTCAATGAATTCCTTTATCGGGGAATAACACAGCTTAATGAGAATGGGGTCTATGTTACATTTGAGGAGGACCCCAAGGACATTATTAAGAATGTCAGAAGCTTTGGGTGGAAGTATATCTCTTTAATAAAAAAGAAAAAACTTGCCTTTGTTGATGCGGCCCCTGCAGAAGAGATGGTATTGGAAACCGGGCCTCAGTATGACCTCAGCCCTTTAGTGAAAAGGATTGAATACGCGATTGGAAAAGTAAAAGCCAAGAGGGTAGTTGTTGACAGTATAGATGCCCTCTTTTCAAGATTCTCAAATAAAGATGTGATCAGGACAGCTCTCTACCAGATCTGTGCTGAGTTAAAAAAATCCGGGGTGACCGCCCTGATCAGCGCCGAGAAAACAGGAAATGAGGATCTTTTAAGATACGGGGTTGAGGAGTTTGTAGCGGACGGAGTTATTGAGCTGCAACTAACTAAAGGCCAACAGCAGTTTATTAGAAGGGTATTCGTAAAGAAACTCAGAGGCACGGGTTATAGAAGCGGGATAGTGGAGTTTGAGATTGTAGAGGATGGATTAAAGGTCTTCCCGAAGATTCCCGTGCAAAGGCTATTGGCAAAAACAGATCTTCAAATCAGGAAAAAATTTGGTATTGAAAAACTGGATGAGCTTATAGGCGGCGGGATTCCACAGGGGCATATAGTAATGATATCAGGCAATACTGGAACAGGCAAGACCGTATTGGGTATGCAATTTTTGGTTCAAGGCATTAAACAGGGTGAAAATGCTATTTTTATAGCGCTTGAAGAACCGGTAGACCAGGTAAAAAAGACAGCCCTGGAGCACGGGTGGGATTTCGAGCAATACGAAAAGCAGGGGAAATTAGCATTTGTAACCACATCCTTAATTGATATCAGTAATGACAGATTATTATACCAGATATTAAATGCGGTAGAGCGCATTGGGGCAAAAAGGGTGGTGATAGATTCTATTTCAACCTTAATGTCTGCTACGAT
>CAZEKS010000408.1:0-2974 GCA_964512795.1 uncultured Syntrophaceae bacterium | reverse complement strand
CGGGAAACCTGCACCTCCCAGACCGCGCAACTTAGACCGCTTGACCTCCGATACAATCTCCACTGGTTTCATCTGGAGAGCTTTTGACAGACTTTCATATCCCCCATTCGCAATATAGTGCTCTATCTCTTCCGGGTTGATATGTCCGCAATTTTTTAAAAGGATCCGCTTTTCATATTTTGACCGTGGAAAATCAGAAAAACTGGGGACGAGATCATTCTCTTCGAGGGCACCGAGAACAAATTCAAGGGATGGGTCATCATTTAAGATAAGGTTGGTAACCAAGTTCTCAGCTAATACCGGACTGACGTGGCCGTAGCAGATGGAAGGAAATCCCGGTTTTCGAAGTATGACCAGAGGCTCAGCATAGCAGTGTCCCATGCAGCCCACTTCATAGATGAGGCAATTGAGATTCTGTTTCTTCACGGTTTCTTTTATTGCCTGAAGGACTTCGAGTGCGCCAGCTGCTCTACCGCAAGTGGCGGTCCCAACCAGAATCACCGGTGCTTGGTCATTCCAAATCGCCTGCCAGCGGGATTGCGCCTGCTTTCTTATTTCCTCGAATTTCAATTGTTTTCCTTTTCTTCTTGTTCTTTTTGGAGCTGATAGGAGAGGAGGATTCCATCTACCCTCGTGGGGTTAGCGTGGGCCTCCACTTTTTTATCCACAACCGTCACAGGTGCCATGGCACAGCAGCCGACACAGGCCACTGTATCGAGGTCAAACTCGCGGTCAGGAGAAGTTTCGCCCGGACCTATTTTCAATCTCCTTTGCCAGGCCGCTAAAGTGATGTGACCACCCTTTACATGGCAGGCGGTTCCCATGCAAACTTTTATGGAATGTTTACCAGGAGGGGTGAGACGGAATTGGTTATAGAAGGTCGCTACGCTGTAGACATCAATCTCCGGTATGTTAAGAAACCGGGCCACCTCGATCATGGCATAGGGAGGAAGATACCCCAGCTCTTCCTGGATTTTTTGCAGAATGGGTATAAGATTTTCTCTTCTACTCTCTACGCCTTCTAAGATAGCTCTCGTTTTTTCTTTAATCTCAGCTTCTTCGTTGTTCATCTTTGCCCCTACCGATTGAAATAACGAATTCAGGCTCCAAAAACAAGAGTTCTTTTAACCTTTTCTTTTCGAATCGTCTACATCCGGCTAACAGATCACCGCATCACGCGGGAGTCGGTCGAGAGGGGAGGGGGCAGCCATTTGGCCCTCGAAGGATTTCAGGATTTTTATATTTACCCCGTTAGAAATAATGCCCCGCTGCTCTGCAGTCCCGTTATAGCGGGATTACATTCTAAATAATTCCGGCAGGGTTTAATGCCCCGCTCGGTTTCGAGTCGCAACGACTGGAATTCTAACGGGGTGAACATTTAACAAGGGGCTGGATTTGACTCTTTGGGCAGGAGGACGGTGAAGGTGGTTCCATTTCCCTCCTCGCTTTCAACGGAGATAGATCCGAGATGGGCATCCACGATGCTCTTGACAATAGAAAGTCCGAGGCCGGTCCCGACGATCTGACGAGTCTCTGTGGTCTTCACTCGGTAAAATTTATCAAAGATTCTGGGGAGATCTCCTTTTTTAATCCCGATGCCTGTGTCAGAGACGGTGGCCTTTACAAACCCACCCTCTTCACCGAGATTGACCCAAACCTTCCCTCCCTCAGGGGTATATTTGATGGCATTGGAGATGAGATTGGTGAAAATTCCCTCCATGCTATTTCGATCTGCATTGATTAAAGAAACCTTGGAAGGAATGGAGAATTGAAGATCGATCTTTTTGTTTTCAGCCTCGGCCCTCATCAAATCCACGACTCTTTGGATCGCCTCTTGAAGAAGAAGGGGTTCTTTGTATTGAACCATCTTTCCCGCTTCGATTTTGGAAAGATCCAAGAGATCTTTGATCAGGTCGAGAAGCCCTCTTGTTCTCTGTTTTGCACGGGAAAGAAGTTGTTCCTGTTTTTCCGTCACGTCACCGGCCATTTTGCTCAGGATGACGGTCAACTGCTGTTCGACAGCAGCGATAGGGGCCCGAAGCTCGTGGGTGACCATGGCGATGAACTCTGACTTCATCTTATCGAGTTCTTTGAGATGGCTGATGTCCTGGAGCACGGTGACAGAACCCATGGTCTCACCAATATCGTTTCGAACAGGGGCCGTATGGGCACGGAGAAAGATTTCTCCAGATTCGCCGACGCTCAATTCCTGTGAAACAGAAGTATGGCTCATGTCCTTTGCCTGAAGACTTTCTTCCATGGTCTTAGACAACTCAGGGGGGAGGTTACACTGGTTGAGGTAGTTTCCAAGCAGGCACGTCTCGGGGGCTTTCAGCATCCGACTTGCCGCTGGATTGGAGAGGACAATGCAACTGTCCCGATCGCATACCAAGACACCGTCGCCCATGCAATTGATGATGGTTTTGATCTTAGACTTCTCGGTGGCAATATCCCGAAGGGATTTCTCCCGTTCTCGTCGCAGAAACTCCGTTTCTTTCTGGAGGGTTCTCCTCTCCAACGCCCTTCTGACAACGATGCGGAGCTGGTCTGGCGTGAAAGGTTTAGGGATGAAATCGTAGGCCCCCTTTTTCATCGCCTCCACGGCTGATTCCACCGTGGCATAACCCGTGATGACGATGACGAGAAGATTCGGGTCGAAAGCTCGGATGTGATCTAAGACTTCCATCCCGCTCATGCCAGGCACCATCATATCGAGGAGAATCACATCCATCTGCTCCGGATGGCTCTTAATCTCCTCCAATCCCTGGCCTCCGTTCTCAGCGCAGGTGACAGACAACCCATCTCTTGAGAGGATGCGTGAGCAACCATCCCTCATGATCTGCTCATCATCAATTACAAGAATGTTTGCCTGGTCGGGCATTTGTAACCCCATTGTAGCGCCCCCATTCACTGGGGGCGAACAAGATCCGTCGGTAATACCTGCCCACCGGCAGCTAGGCATGCCGATGGTACC
>CAZEKS010000407.1:0-2983 GCA_964512795.1 uncultured Syntrophaceae bacterium | reverse complement strand
GGACGGGATACCGGCTCTGGGATGGCAAGCTGGTAGACGGTATGGTCCATGACGGTCTCTGGGACGTGGTCAATGATTATCACATGGGATACACCGCTGAGATCCAATCAATAAAATTCAACATCAGCCGTGAAGAGCAGGACCAATTTGCCCACGAGTCAAACCTCAGATCGATGAAAGCAATCCGGGAAGGCAAGTTGAAAGAGGAAATCCTCCCTCTTTCGATCCCTTCAAAGAAAGGCGAACCGACCGTCTTCGATACCGATGAGGGACCCCGGGAAACGGATATTAAATCCATGGCCAAATTGAAATCTGTTTTTAAGGAAGGCGGTGTCGTCACGGCAGCAAATTCTTCCAAGCTTAGTGATGGAGCAAGCGCTCTCGTGTTGATGTCAAAAGAAAAGGCCCTGGCATTAGGGGTCAAGCCCATGGCTAAGGTCGGAGCCCAGGCAGCAGCAGGGGTGGAATTGGAGGACGTCCTCGTTGCCCCGATTCAATCGATTCCGAAGGCCCTGAAAAAGGCCGACCTCTCCCTGAAGGATATCGACCTCTTCGAAATCAACGAAGCCTTTTCTGCCACCACCGTAGCCATCTTCAAAGCCCTCGGAATTGAGAGAGAGAAGGTCAATGTCCACGGCGGCGCCGTGGCCATCGGCCATCCCATTGGGGCCAGCGGTGCAAGAGTCCTCACCACCTTACTCTATGCTATGAAAGACAGAGGAGCTCGAAGAGGAATGGCCTCTCTCTGTTTAGGAGGTGCGGAGGCTGTCAGTTTGATCGTGGAACAGATATGAACGAATCAATTTCCAAGGGTCAATGGGCAATGGTCAATGACCGATGAAAAGATTCTTAGCTAGAAATTACTCATTGAGAATTGACTATTGAGAATCGATAATGGATCACTGAGAATAAAGGGAGGTTTTATGGACATCAAGACAATCGGTGTTGTGGGCGCCGGGCAGATGGGAAATGGGATCGCTCAAGTGGCCGCCCATTCCGGATTTCGTGTCGTGATGAGCGATATTGCCGACTCCTTCGTCCAAAAGGGGCTTGGCACCATTTCGAAGAATTTGGGCAAGATGGTAGAGAAGGGAAAGATTCCTCCCCAGAAGAAGGAAGAGATCATGGGGAGGATCAAAGGGACCATTCAAGTGAAAGATATGGCCGAGACGGATTTCGTGGTGGAGGCAGCCACGGAGAATGAATCCCTGAAATTGAATATCTTCAAGGAATTGGATCAGGCTTGTCGAAAAGAGCTCATCCTTTCAAGCAATACCTCCTCCATCTCCATCACCAAGATTGCCTCCGCGACCCAAAGACCTTCACAGGTCATCGGTATGCACTTCATGAACCCTGTCCCGGTGATGCAATTGGTGGAAGTCATCCGGGGACTTCAAACTTCTCAGGAAACTTTTAATACGGTTAAGTCCCTCGCCGAGAAGCTGGGGAAGACCCCGGTTGAAGCAAATGACTTCCCGGGATTCATCTCCAATCGAGTCTTAATGCCCATGATCAACGAGGCGATTTATACTCTCCTTGAAGGGGTGGGCACACCGGAGGCCATTGACACCGTCATGAGGCTGGGGATGAATCATCCCATGGGGCCCTTGACATTGGCTGACCTGATTGGACTGGATACGTGTCTGGCAATCATGGAGGTCATTTACAAGGGTTTGGGGGATTCAAAGTATCGTCCCTGCCCTCTCCTCAAGAAGTACGTAGACGCAGGCTACCTGGGCAGGAAAACAGGAAGAGGATTTTATACTTATAGTTAGGAGTTCGGAGATTCTAAAAATACTCCGAACTACGAACTAAAAACTCCGAACTGAATTTTAGAAAGCCATGGACTTCAAACTCACTCAAGAACAAGAGATGATCAGAAATATGGCGAGAGATTTTACGGAGAAGAACATCAAACCGGTCGCGGCCCTCTATGATGAAGAGAAACAATTCCCCTATGAGAACCTAAAGAAAATGGCCCATCTCGGTCTGATGGGGATGAATATTCCTGTTGAATTCGGCGGGTCAGAAGTTGGGGTGGTCGCCTATAGCCTCGCCATCACAGAGATTGCAAAGGGATGTGCATCCCATGCAGTCACGACCTCCGTGACCAATATGGTTGCAGAGGTAATCCATGAGTTTGGACAGGAGGAGATAAAAAGGAAGCATGTCCCCAAGCTTTGTAATGGCGAGTATCCAGCTGGCGCATTTGCTATTACAGAGCCTCATGCAGGATCGGATGCGGCCAATATTCGTACAACGGCCATCCGCCAGAAAGACACCTATATTCTCAATGGAACCAAAACCCTGATCACCAGTGGTGAGGCTTCAGGCGTTACCATCACCTGGGCCGTCACCGACCGGGATGCGAAGAAAGGAAAAGGGATCAGTGCTTTTGCCATCGAGAAGGGAACGCCTGGATTCATTGTAGGTAAGGCCGAGGAAAAGATGGGTCATCGAGCCTCTCAAACCAATGAATTGGTCTTCGACCATTGTACTATCCCAGCCAACTGTCTCTTAGGCAAGGAGGGAGAAGGCTTCAAGATCGCCATGATGGAGCTGGATGGTGGAAGGATTGGCATCGCCTCTTTGGGACTGGGGGTGGGATTTGCCGCGATTGATTTTGCAATCGAATACGTTAAAGAAAGGGAGGCTTTTGGTAAACCCCTTTCCAGCTTTGAGGCCATTCAATGGATGATCGCTGATTCTTATACGGAATTGGAAGCCGCTCAACTCCTGACCTTACGTGCTGCCTTTCTGAAAGAAACCCATCAACCCTTTACGAAAGAGGCTTCTATGGCAAAGCTCTTTGCCACGGAGACGGCAAGGAATGTAGCCATTCGTGCCGTTCAGATGTTGGGCGGGTACGGCTATACAAAAGAATATCCAGTGGAACGGTACCTCAGGGATATCATTGGGACAACCCTATACGAAGGGACTTCTGAGGTTCAACGAATCGTGATTTCGAGAGAGATATTGGAGC
>CAZEKS010000406.1:0-2984 GCA_964512795.1 uncultured Syntrophaceae bacterium | reverse complement strand
TTATCCTTAGGCATCTTCATTTTTTTCTGTAAATTCCTTTGAACCTCAGATAGGATGTGTTCGCTGATAATGATTTCATGCTTTTCCAGGCAGAGTTCAAAAAGGGCATGGGCCAGCCCTCGCCCTGCAAAAGCTGCTAAAATAACATTTGTATCGAGAATTACTCTCATGATACTTCTTTATAGACATCTTCATCTGTAAGGATGCCCTGTGCTTCTGCAAAAGGGAGAACCATATTCCGAAGCTTTCGGAACCGATAGATAGCTATGAATCTTCGCAATGATTCTCTCACCAAATCACTGATAGGTTTTCCTTCTGCTCTGCTTATCTCCTGAAGTTCCTCCCTTAATTCGTCAGGAATTCTAATGGTCAAGGTTTGATTCATCTCTAACCTCCTTGTAATACAAAGTAGCACACCTAAGTAAAGTTGTCAATCCATGTTAAATGCCCCCTCACCCTCGCCCTCTCCCACCAGGGGAGAGGGTATTTAGGAGCAAGTCACTGGAAATGAAGGGTATAGTTGGGGATTAGGTGAGCTTTGAGAAGTCGGCGATTCTGAGGAAGAGTTTTCCGATCTCATCCAGTAGGGCAAGGCGATTATTACGAACCGCCTCATCCTCAACCATCACCATGACCCCGTCAAAGAATCCATCGATCGGTCTCTTCATCTGAGTCATCTCCATCAGTGCGGCAGGATAGTCTCTTTTGTTGAGATGGAGACCATTTTTTTCTTCCGCCTTGAGAAATGACTGATAGAGGTTCTTCTCAACAGATTCGGCAAAGAGGGATGGGTTGATCTCTCTTTTTGCAGGAGACCCTTTCAAGATATTCATCGCCCGTTTAAAAGCAATCACGATCGACTCAAAATCTTTCCATTCCCTTGCCTGCTTCAAAGCATCGATCCGGCCCTGAACATCGAGTAACTCATCGAATGAAATGGAGAGCACGGCATCCACCACATCGAAGGCATATCCTTTATCCAGCAGAAAGTTTTGATAACGGACTTTGAAAAAATCCAGAACGTCCCTTTTCACCTCTGGAAAAGGCCGCTCCATCTTCTCCTTCAAAAGGCTCCCGCTCTTCTCAATCAATTGAACCAAGGAGAGCCGATATCTTTTCTCAAGGATGATTCGGATGATGCCCAGAGACTGGCGTCTCAGCCCAAAAGGATCGGCTGTTCCTGTGGGCAAAAGACCCACTCCAAAGCAACCCACAATGGTATCCATTTTGTCAGCGATGCTGACGATATCCCCGATGGGGCTGGAAGGCAGTCGGTCTCCTGCAAAACCAGGCAGATAGTGCTCATAAATTGCCTCTGCAACCTCCGGCCTTTCCTTGGACAAGCGGGCATACTCTTTTCCAACGATCCCCTGTAGTTTTGGAAACTCGCCTACCATCCCGGTCACCAAATCGGCTTTGCATAAGTGCGAGGTTCTTTCAACCGCTTCTCGCAGCTTGGGATCGATTCGTTCTGTCATCCATAACGCCAACTGTTTAAAACGCATCACCTTTTCATAAGAGGTCCCTAACTTTGCCTGAAAAACCACCTTTTTCAGCTGCTCTACTCTTTTCTCCAGAGAAATCTTCAGATCATCTTCAAAGAAAAAAACCGCATCCGAGAGCCTTGCTTTGAGGACTTTTTCATTTCCCTTCACCACCACTTCCCGGTTCTTTGGGTAGATATTGCTGATGCAGACAAAGTGGGGAAGCAATTTCCCATGGTCATCCACCACAGGGAAATATCTCTGATGCTCCTTCATCGAATGGATGAGAATTTCCCGAGGGAGGGAAAGAAATTTACTGTCAAAGGTTCCACACAAGGCGACAGGATATTCCACTAAAAAATTGACCTCATTAAGGAGCTCTTCATCTTTAATGACCCTTCCCGAAACCTTGGCCGCTTCCCGAATCATCTCATCCTCAATCTTTTTCTTCCGCTCCACAGGGTCGACGATCACAGAAACTTCTCTTGTCTTTTGAAGATAGGATTGAAAATCCTTAACGGGAACAGGGCCGGAATGCATGAAGCGATGGCCATAGGTCATTTTCCCGCTTTGGATATTACCCACTTCGAAAGAAACCTCTTCGCCTCCGAAGAGCGCTAATATCCAGTGAATGGGCCTGGCAAAACGAATCTGGACATCTGCCCATCTCATCGACTTCTGAAATGGAATGGAAAGGATCCATTTAGGAATTAGCGCGGCAAGGAGCTCGGAGGTGGGCCTCCCCGACTCCTTTTTCACGGCGCAGACATACTCCCCTTTCTCTGTTTGAATCATGGTCAAGGATTCAACAGGAACGGATTGATTCTTCGCAAAACCGACGGCTGCTTTGGTGGGATTGCCTTTCGTATCAAAGGCGGCTTGTTTCGAAGGGCCTATCTTTTTCGTCTCCTCGTCTCTCTGTTTTTCTGAGACGCACTCAATCACCAGGACAAGACGTCTTGGAGTTCCGAGAGTTTTTACCCCATTGAAGTCGATCCGGCTCGCCTCTAATTCTTTCTTCACGAGGGCCTCCAGATCCACCAAGGCTTGCGGAATAAACCCGGCCGGGATCTCCTCCGTCCCGATCTCCAGTAACAGTTCTCTCATGAAAAACTCCAGGTGTCAGTGCACAACGTCAGTGCCAGTCAGGCACTGAATAGCATGCAGTATGCAGAAGGCAGTCGGCATAAGAGAAAAAAAGTTTTTATCCGCCTACTGCTTACTGCTTTCTGCCTTCTGCCTTAACAGCGGAAACCCCATTTCTTCTCTCTGTTTGAGATATCCCTCTGCGCAGAGCTTGGCCAACGTTCTCACCCTCAGGATGTACCCTACCCTCTCGGTCACACTGATCGCACCCCGTGCATCGAGAAGGTTGAAGATATGGGAAGTCTTCAAGCAGTAATCGTAAGCCGGAAGAACCAAACCTATTTCGACCATTCTCTTCGATTCTTCTTCAAACATCTCGAAAAGGCGGAAAAGCATCCCGACATTGGCCTCTTC
>CAZEKS010000405.1:0-2987 GCA_964512795.1 uncultured Syntrophaceae bacterium | reverse complement strand
CAGGGAGCCTTGTTCTCCAGAGGAGGCAAGTCGATCATTGCCTTAACTTCGACTACACCAGATGGTAAATTTTCTCGCATAGTAAATAAACTTCCATGGGGGTCAGCGGTAACGACTCCTAGGCATTGCGTTCAATATGTGGTTACAGAATATGGAATTGCTGATCTCAGGGGGAAAACTTTAAAAGAGAGGGCCCAATCCCTCATATCAGTAGCTCATCCAAACTTCCGTGAAGAATTAGAAAAATCTCTCGAAGTTGGTTTAGCTTAAAAAGGTGAATCATAAAATCATGGGATTTCCAAAAAAATTTGAAGTGAGAAAGAAAGAAGACGGCATTACCTGTTTGTAACGTTACGCCAATATAGAACGTCTCCGGATCGGAGGAACATATCGCATTGATTGTTAAGGAGGTTTAGATGGGGGGAAAATTGAATTTACCAGGAAAGGTAACCATTAGCGACATCACTGTACGTGATGGGTTTCAGGCCGAGGAGCAAGTTATACCGACGGACGCTAAACTATTTATTATAAATAGATTAATAGATGCTGGCTTTAGAGGAATGGAAGTAACCGCCTTTGCTCCGCCCCGGTACCAACCTCAATTTGTGGACTTCGAGAAAATTCTGGCTAATTTACCTAAAAGGGAGGATGTAACATATTCATGCGTCACAATGGGACGAAAAGCAACGGAAAGGGCTTTCCAAGCAAAACGAGAGGGATACCGAGTGGATAGAATACTGGTTGGTGTTCTTCCAGCAAGTGAGAGGTTGAACACACTTGTTCTTGGGATGAATTATACTGAAACTTGGGAATGGATAGCGGATTGCGTGAAAAAGGCGCGAGATCTCGGAATGAAGGTCAATGGTGTTCTGACGGGTATATTCAGCCCGCCTACCCGTGAAGAAATAGGTATCAATCTTATGGAACGTGCCTTGCAATTTTGTGACAAGCTACTCGAAATAGGAGTTGATGATCTTGAACATCCTGATCATCTAGGAGAAGCTACTCCCGATAAGACATACGAATATTTCAGCAAAGTCTTAGAAAAGTTTCCTGATCCGAAATTACATATTTTTCATATTCACGATGCCAGGGGAATGGGTTTGGCATGTTATCTCTCTGCGATGCAAGCCGGAATTAACCAGTTTGAAACTACATTGGGTGGTCTAGGAGGTTGGCCTGCCAGTTTTGTTAACGGGGTTCCTGTGACCGGACTGAAGGGAGTCGTAGAAGTATCACGCCATCCTGGGCTCGTAAGCACCGAAGATTTTTTAGTCATGCTAGATGGAATGGGAGTTAAGACTGGTATCGATGTAGATAAAATACTCGAATTGGGAAGGATGGTGGAAAAGATTGTAGGCAGACAACTCTGGAGTTTTTGTCTTGGGACCGGCGAACGTCCAGGTTCGGGTAAAGTGCCAAAAGAGGTCCAGGAAGATTTAAAAACTGAAAAGAGGTAAAAAACTTCCTTTTGAAGTTTATTTTCGTTTTAAGGATCGAATAGGAAGCAATAACCAAGAGCCAAAGAGTCAAGGCTGAGAGTGCAAGGGGTCACTCATTAAGTTCAATCCAGTTTAAGTGGGAGGGGAAATGGATTTCGATCTAGAAGAAGAGCAAAAGACTTTTAGAACTGCATTTCGAAAGTTCGCTGAAGTTGAAATAGCCCCCTTAGTTGAAAAAGCAGAGGAGGAAGAAGAATTTCCGATCCAATTGTTTCCAAGAATGGGGAAGCTGGGATATTTGTGCCCTCGTTATGCTGAGAAGTATGGGGGCGCAGGAATAGACAAACTGACCGAGGTTATTCTGAGAGAGGAGCTATCACGGATATCACAAGGCATTGCAACTTCGTGGTCAGCCCATTCCTATCTTGGAACTTTTCCGATTTATAGTTGGGGGACAGAAGAGCTAAAACAAAAATATATTGTTCCAGCGATCAAAGGCGAAAAAATTGCAGCCTTTGCACTCACTGAACCAAATGCTGGGAGTGATGCGAAATCCATCGAAACCGTAGCGAATAAGGATGGGGGGGATTACGTCATTAACGGCACAAAGATGTTTATTACGAATGGAACGATATGCGATTTTGTTACTGTAATAGCTTATACAGATAAGAAAAAAGGGTACAAGGGCATAAGTATATTTGTTGTTGATAAAGGAACACCAGGGTTTGTGGTAAGCAGAAAGCTCAGGAAAGAGGGAATCCGCTCTTCAGAAACAGCCGAATTGGTATTTCAAGATTGTCGGATACCAAGGGAAAACTTAATTGGAGACGAAGGGAGTTTTACAAAGGTAATGGAAACGTTAAATGAGGGCAGAATTGGCGTTGCCGGAAATTGTGTTGGTATTGCCCAGGCTGCATATGAGGCCGCCCTCAGATATTCGAAGGAACGGGTTCAATTCGGACAACCGATAGGAATGTTCCAAGCAATCGCTTTTAAGCTAGCTGATATGGCCACGGAAATAGAGGCAGCCCGATTTTTAGTTTACAGGGCTGCTTGGATGATGGATCAAGGGAGAAATCCTGTGAAAGAGGCCTCAATGGCCAAACTTTATGCATCGGAGGTAGCAAAGCGTGTAACCTTGGAGGCTATGCATATCCATGGAGGCTATGGCCAAATGCGTGAATTTCCTGTAGGTCGTTTTCATCGGGATGCACTTGTTTATGTCATCGGAGAGGGAACTTCTGAAATCCAGAGGCAGATTATCTCAAAACAGATCTGGAAGGAAGCATAACGACGTTTCGGTAGAAATGATCAGTAGAAATGAAGCGAAGAGACGATTTGATTGTCTGACCGAGTAAGGAAATAGTGCTAGGGAGTTCTAATCCACAGCGAAATTGATGATGAAATTTTCAAATACGATGAGGGCCTGAAAGGCCTGTATTCTTGCATAAGGGTAGAAGAATCCATCAGTGGATGAAATGATCCAATTTTTTCGAGAGAAGGCGAACCCAGTGGAAGTTATTGCGATCTCATCATGGCGCTCTT
>CAZEKS010000404.1:0-2990 GCA_964512795.1 uncultured Syntrophaceae bacterium | reverse complement strand
TTCATACGCCAATTACGACACAATCTCTTGGGGAGAAGGAAAGAATCTGGAATTAAGAGCGATAGGAGGCGTTGATCTTCACATAATCGATGGAGAGATCTGTGGTGAGAACTGAAAATTCGCTCTTGCCCTGATGGAGATCTATGGTGACCTTGAAGGATTTCTCTTTAATAACCTGCCCGGCTTTTCCTTCCAATTTCGACCCTACTCCCATGCCTTTTTTCACGATCGGAGCCTTATTAAAAAGGACATCCATTCGATTTGGATCAATCTGCACACCGGAATGGCCCAAGGCACAGAGAATTCTCCCCCAATTGGCATCCTCACCGAAGAAAGCAGTTTTCACCAATGGAGAATGGGCAACCGCATAAGCAGCCCGTTTGGCATCTTCCTTGTCTCGCGCTCCCTGGATCAGGATTTCAATAAATTTCGTCGCCCCCTCTCCATCCTTCACCAGACTTTCAGCCAGATTCCGGCACACTTTTGAAAGCATGGATTGAAACACCTCGCCATCCCGTTCCATACGATTCAAAGTGGGATGGCCTGCCATCCCATTGGCCAAAAGCAAAACCGTGTCATTGGTGCTGGTCTCCCCATCAATCGTGATCCGGTTAAACGATGCCTCAACGGCCTTTTCCAACATTCGTTGAAGGAGGGGAGCTTTAATGCAGGCATCCGTGACAAGGAAGGAGAGCATCGTTGCCAAATTGGGACGAATCATTCCAGCCCCTTTTGCCATCCCGCATAATGTCACCTGTTTCCCTTTGATGCGACCAGTGGCCACTTCAACCTTCGGAAAGGTATCTGTGGTCATCATCGCTTCCACCGTGCTCATCCAACCCTCTGGAGAAAGCCAATCGATCAATTTAGGAATGCCTTCCTCAATCTTCTTCAATGGAAGCGGCCTCCCGATCACACCTGTGGAGGAGGGAAACACCAGTCGTTCATCGATTCCCAACTGTTTCGCGACAAACGAAGAAATCCTTCTGGCATCTCTCAATCCTTGACTCCCTGTACAGGCATTGGCATTCCCGCTGTTCACAATGATTGCCTGGCAGAGACCCTTCTTGATACGCTCCCTATCCAATTGCACGGGTGCTGCTTTCACGGCATTCATAGTGAAAAGCCCGGCGACCTGAGCGGGAACCTCTGAGTAGATCAAGCCTAAATCCTTCTTTCCATCTTTCTTGATCCCTGCTGAAATCCCCGAAAAAAGAAAACCCGAAACTTTAAAATCAAGCGGCTTCATCTATTGTCCTCGCTGTTGGTATCGTTCTCAAAAAACTTCTCAAAACTTTTTCTATATAATTTAATCCCCCCTAACCCCCCTTTAGCAAAGGGGGGAATGGGGGGATTTGGCATTTGAAATTTCACATTCATTTGTCATTTGCCTGCCTGCCCTGTCTACCACAGGTAGGCGAAGGCAGGGATTTTGATATTTGGAATTATCTTATGGCCTTACTTTGATTTTTCTGAGAATCTAATTCTGCATTCCGCATTCCGCAATCTGCGTTCGGAAATTCTCAGGCTCTTGCCTCTTCTTCTTTGGGCAGACAGCATCGCTTATATTTCTTTCCACTCCCGCATGGACAGGGATCATTCCGTCCCACCTTCTTCCCTTCCCGTCGAATGGTGACGCCCTTTCCGCTTTCTGTTTTTCCACCCCCGCCCTGGGCGGCCTCCCCCCGGCTCAGGACAAAGTTCTGCTTCCTTTCCAGCTTGATCTCCTGAGCCCCCTTTTCCTTGGCAATCTGAATGGCGAAGAGTTTTTCAACCGTATCCCTTTTGATCCTGTCCAACATCTCAAGAAACATTTGATAAGCTTCCTTTTGATATTCGATGCGAGGGTCTTTCTGGCCATAACCTCTTAAACCGATCCCTTCCTTCAGCTGGTCAATGCCAAGAAGGTGGTCCTTCCAATGGAAATCAATAGATTGGAGCATGATCACCTTCTCTAAGTATCGAAGCGTGGGGGCTCCAAATTCCTCCTCCTTCTTCTGGTAAACGTCCTTCGCACTCTGAATAATCATTTCTTTCAGCTGGTCTCTCCTGATTCCATTTTCTTCTATCGAGGGAACAGACCACTTGAAAGAAAATTGTTGATAAAAGGCATCTTGAAGCGCTTTCAGGTCCCAATCCTCGGGGTGTTCCTTCTCATCCGTATAGAAATCAACAAGCCCTTCGCCCCCTTCTTCAATCATCTCCATCACAGTCTCTTTCAGGTCTTCGCTGCCGAGAACCTCTCTCCGCTGAGAATAGATCACTTCTCTCTGTTTGTTCATGACATTATCGTATTCCAGCAGATGCTTCCGTATTTCAAAATTATGGGCCTCCACTTTCCTCTGGGCGCTCTCAATGGCCTTGGTAACCAGTCCGTGTTCGATGGGCTGGTCTTCTTCAATCCCCAACCGATCCATAATTTTAGAAATCCTCTCGGAGCCAAAAATCCTCAAGAGATCATCCTCCAAAGAGAGAAAGAATCGGGAGGAACCAGGATCGCCTTGCCTACCGGACCTTCCTCTCAATTGATTGTCAATGCGTCGGGCCTCATGCCGCTCGGTTCCCAATACATGGAGGCCTCCTAACTGAATGACCTTCTCCTTCTCATTCTTAACGATGCCCAGGGCCTTTTCGGTGGCCTCCTTCATCGTCTCCTCAGTGGCCTCCTCTTTCACCAGAGTCTTAGCTAAGAATTTAAGATTTCCTCCCAACAGGATGTCTGTTCCTCTTCCAGCCATGTTCGTAGAGAGGGTTACGGCTCCCACCCTTCCCGCCTGAGCAATGATTTCAGCCTCTCTTTCATGATGTTTGGCGTTGAGGACATTATGCTGAACCCCCTGTTTCTTAAGGAGTTGACTCAACCTCTCAGACTTCTCAATGGAGATCGTGCCCACCAGAACCGGACGGCCGGCTTGATAGAGTTCTTTGATCTCCTGGACCACCGCACGAAACTTCTCATCCTCGGTTTTATAAATGACGTCCGGGTAATT
>CAZEKS010000403.1:0-2996 GCA_964512795.1 uncultured Syntrophaceae bacterium | reverse complement strand
AAGTTGCAATTCTCATAAACCGAATGACTAATTGCATGATAGTGACCGCTAAAACAATCATCATCACGCTCCCGTAAGAGCGGCCCGCATCGGCTGGAAGTCCTAATGCCCCCAGGAACTTAGATACCCCCCCTGCAAAGATAACCCCAGGTCCCTTTGCTATAGCTGCTCCGTATTCCGTTGAAGACGCATAAAGCGTTCCGGCAATGACCAGAGCGAATATGGCAAGCATCATTTCCACAAACATGACCCCGCCTCCAACTGGACGGGCATCGGTTTCGAGCTCCAATTGTCGGGCAGTCCCTGAAGTGGAGACAAGACTATGCCATCCTGAAATAGCCCCGCAGGCAATGGTCACAAACATGATTGGCCAGAGAGGACCAATCTTGATGGAGAAACCTGTATAAGCGGGAAGCGTCAAATCAGGACGGAGTATAAATATCCCGATAATCCCGAAGAATAGCCCCAGGAAAACAATGTAGGATGCAACATAGTTAATAGGAAGTGCAAACCTCCAGATGGGCAAAACAGCAGCGAAATAACAGAAGACAAATGCAGCGATTGCCCATACGAATCGGCTATTTGCAAGTGACTCGCCAATAATTTTATTGGAAGGGGCCAAAGTGCCAAACCATATACCCAATAGAGCAATCACCACTGTGACGATCGTCGTCAGGATGATATCTTTTTTCCATCTGTAGATCATCTGCCCAGCGAGAATCCCACCAATGGTCATGAAGAGCCATGCCATGGGAGCGGCTTTAAGTCCTATGGCTGTACTGACGACGACATTTCCAAAGGCACCCGCGATGAGAAGCAGGTAAAAATAGATAAAAGCAAGAAGGATGATCCTCGCCCTTGGTGAAATGAGTTTGTGACTTAATCCTCCAAGAGAGGCCCCATCCTTTCGCATGGCTATCATGGCGCTTGAATAGTCCTGGACCCACCCGATGAAGAAGGTACCCGCCAAAATCCATATGAGTGCAGGAAGCCATCCCCATTGAATTGCAATGATCGGCCCAATGATCGGCGCTGCGCCAGCAATCGATTTGAACTGATAACCGAAGAGAATGTTTTTACTGGTGGGCATGAATTCCACCCCGTCCATATACATCTTGGCTGGAGTGGCCTTCTTTGGGTCAGCCTTCATAATCTTCGTATCGACGTACTTTGAATAGAAACGGTAACCGATGAAAAAAACGAGGAATCCTATAATAAGAACAATAACTGAATTCATGCTTTCACCTCCTTGTGGTTAATAGACCACCTATCCAATATCAATATATTCCTCCTATCCTGTTCCTCCCTTTTTTATGACGCTCTCTCACCCCCCGTAATTTTAAATCACTTATATATTTCAGACTCGGTTATTATATTCAATTTTTTTATTATTTCAAATTAAAAATCAGAGAGCCCTGAAGAACGGCTCTACGCTCTCTTGATGACACAGATTTCCAGAGAGTTCTGGACATCTCAGAAATCTCAATCATTCAAAACAACCCAACTGGCACTGGCTGATTTTGACCTTCATCTCATTCAGGATCTTCCCCATCTCCCTCTTCGAAATTCCAAAATCTTCAGCAATTTTAAAGCACATGGCACAGGGAAGTCTTCCTTCCTTTGACTTCCCCTTAATGACTTCCTCTATTTTCTTGCGATCCATCATATTCCTCCAATTGCTTGACCGAATGCCAAATGTCAAAGCCTTAAGTTCAAATCAATGACAAAGTCCAAATTTTAAAAAATTCGGTTTCCTTTCCCATTTGAGCTTTGGATTTAATCTGACATTTGGATTTGGGTTACCTAATCTTTCTTTTCTCTGAAAATATAAATCCCATATTCAAATCCATCCACCAGCGCCAGAAAGGAGGCTTTATTAATATTCTCCGAAGATGCCTTCACCCTCCATGCATCCTTCCCATTGCTAAATAGAATCTCCACCTCTACACCCGCTGCTGTTCCAGCGCCCGGGTCAAAGATTCTCGAGCTGAAGTCGATCAATTTCACCTCATCGATTTCGGGAAAGAGTGATTTGAGTGATTTTTTCAATACCTTTGCTAAGGCATCTACTGGCCCCACCCCTGTGTCCGCTTCGTGCATCTCTTTGCCATTGGCCCGAAGCATGATGGTGGCCTCAGGTTGGATGCCATCGTCAATCAGTCGATAATTACCGATGATCTCAAAATGGGGTTTATAGCCGGACATGGATCGTAAAAGATTTAAAATCTTTGTCGCATCTTTGATTTTTTCTTCGACCAATGATTCCCTCCTAAAAGAAAATAGCGTATCCCGTGTCCGTGCCTGCACGCCGGAGCGGAGTGTTTCGGCTCGCAGGCGTGAATCGTGTCCATTATTAGAGACCGCAGTCAAGGATCTTTATTTTTCTCTAAAAATACACCCCATTACATTAAGTTTCTTAATAATTGTCAAGAAAAATTATAGGCCAGGATTCAACGCGAGAGGCTATTTGACCGTGACTCGTCTTCCGTGTTAATCTTTTAAGGGGTCCAGGGGCCAAGGAATCAAGATTTCTTATGGAGGAATAAATGGAAAATAATAAAATCAAAAGCTTGAACCCTCGAACCCTTGAATCCCCGAACTCCTTTTCTAAAGGAGGTTTGTAATGAAACTCAGCGGTGTCATGCCACCCATTACAACACCTTTTCAAGACGGGAAATTATCTTCAGACAAACTCAAAAATAATTTTAAAAAATGGAATAAAACAGGTCTTTCCGGTTATCTTGTCCTGGGATCGAATGGTGAGGCTGTCTATTTAAACGAGAGGGAAAAAATAAAAGTTGTCGAAATCTCAAGGGCATCCATCCCCGGATCAAAGCTCATGATGGTTGGAACAGGGATGGAATCGACTCAGGAGACCATTTGCTTTACCAATCAAGTGGCAAAGATAGGTGCAAATTTCGCTCTCGTGGTCGCCCCCTCCTATTTCAAAGGATTGATGAAGCTTTTTACAGAGAGAAGCAGGTTCAGGGATGGAG
>CAZEKS010000402.1:0-2996 GCA_964512795.1 uncultured Syntrophaceae bacterium | reverse complement strand
GGGCAAGCGGAGCATGATAGAGAGGTTAGAAAAGTAGCTAACGAGTACTTAAAGAAGGGGTATAAGGTTTTGGCTGACCTTCCAAATTGGGAGCAACCCGATAGCGTCAAAAGCCTCAGGCCAGATATTATGGCAAAGAAAAAAGGTCATACCACATTAATTGAAATTGAGACTCCGGAATCGGTAGAAAGCGTAAGAGATGAAAAGTAGAAGAAGGCCTTCAAGGAGTGGAGTGAAAAAAGCGAACACAGACATTTCAAAAGAATCATCACCGAAGAATAAGAAGCCTCACAAAATTGACTGGGCCTACATATCTCATCTCAACTATCTTAAAGCAACGGGACAAATTCCCGTGCTTCGTTTTACCGCTACCGTTGAGCTTCCTAAGGGTAATTCTAAGAGAAAGTCAGGTTGAATATTTATCTTCAAGGCGGTAGGATAACAGGGAGGCAAGTCGTTGAGCCTTTACAAAATCTGGGAAACCGGGGTCAATATGAAAGGAGTGGTCCAGTAATAAGACTTTTCAATAGTGTTAAGATTTGCTATATTTAGAAGAAGCGGTTGGTAAGTAGGTTCCCCGAATGGAGACGAAACAAGTAAAGACTGCGGTTCATAAAGAAAGAATAGCGGAGTTCTGTCGTAAGTGGATGGTGACCGAATTCGCTCTCTTTGGTTCCGTCCTGCGTGATGACTTTCGTCCTGATAGCGACCTTGATATTCTGGTGACTTTTTCCGGAGACGCACGATGGAGTCTGTTCGACTGGGTTAACATGATTGAAGAATTGGAAACCATATTTGGGCGGAAGGTCCATCTGCTATCTAAAGAAGGCCTGCGTAACCCGTTCCGCCGGCATGAGATCCTCAAAACAAGGGAAGTGGTTTATGCTGCCTGATAAGAAGAATGACTCCAATCTTTGGGACATGCTCGATGCAGCAGAGGCAATTAAATCATTTATATCAGGCTGTTCATATCAGGATTATCTCAAAGATCGGATGTTGCGTGGGGCAGTCGAAAGACACCTGGAGATAATTGGCGAAGCTGCTGGAAGAATTTGATGACCAAGAATAGCAGGCCCTAAAGCGTCGAAAGAGACCATGAGAAATGAACGAAAATACCACCTCCGGCCAGTGGCAGATGTCTGAGCTTGCACGTTGAGACTGTCGAAAAAGTCTCTTCAGATAAATGTGATGCTCTATGTGCAAAAAGTGACTTCGTAGAATGGTTCACAATCAACGATCTTCAGGTCGGGAAGGGTCAAATGACCCATGAAAAAGGTTAAAAATTCATCAAGAGGACTTTTTCGACAGTCTCGTTACCTGGAGAAAAACCGGGAAGACCCGCTGCTCGACTCAAAGACGGTTTTCCTTGCGAATCCGAAACAGAAGATTGAGCTGGATCGAATCATCAAAGAGGAATTGTGGCCAGCTGTGATTAACGAACTGGCCGGGAATCCAATCCAAGTCCATAATATGAAAGATGGTTTTCCCTCATCAGGTATCGATGATGATAACAATGTATATACCTGCAAATCGTTGTAGTTCTTACTGGAAGATCCAAACAGGCCATTATCCCCGGGAAGTGGTCCTCCATGGTACTGCCGGGGACACCTTAGATCTTCGCCCATGGACTACATGGTATCCTTCGAGTTTTTCGTGTATCTGCCGGCTAACTTCAGTCTTCGCAAAATTCTGAGTCTTCTCGGAGACCCAATGTTCGCAGGAAACCCTCCGAATCTTAGCATCGAGCGGGGTATTGGGGGAGAAAATGTTTTTGTCATAGCTTTTTCGGAGGGCTCAGGTGCGGGTTGGGGAATTCGTAGCCACGACCAAGCTGCTGAACATTTGAGGAAAAAGGTGAAACAAAATTTGGAAGTAATCAAAGCAGTGTACGAACTTGAGAAAGACTATAAGAGTACGAAGCACTTCAAGGCATTACAAACAGCACTTCGTGAGGCGTACCAGGCGTTTTAGGAGTATAAGTAAGATAATCAATGGAAAAGGGGACAACGGTTCTATTTTTTATAAAAAATTTGGCCCTGATTTCCCGGGCGAAACCTTCCGCATCCTAAAGGAAAAGGAAGAGCGGGAGTACGGCGAATACCGAACCAGGAGATTGGTTTTGGAGGGGTGGGATAGATTGGAAGGAAGATGATAATTGTGGAGATCGAGTATAGCGTTTCTCCCCAAAAGAAGATATGGAGTTCAGTATCATTTCGTGCTATCCTATTTGATAAATGTGGAGGTAAGTATGAAGACTCTCGACCGAATCACTTTCAATCCAGAAGTCATGGGCGGCAAGCCGTGCATTCGCGGGCTCCGTGTCACCGTGGGGACAATTGTTGGTCTCATTGCAGCCGGACGGACCAAGGATGAGATACTGAAGTTATATCCATACCTGGAGCCGGAAGACATTGATCAAGCCCTCGCCTACGCTGCATGGCGAGTTGAGGAGATAGACGTTCCGGTCATTACCGCATGAAGATTCTGATCGACATGAACCTTTCCCCCGCATGGGTGTCAGTGTTGGAAGAAGCGGGGCATACAGCCTCCCATTGGTCCACCATCGGCTCGTTAAATGCTCCTGATAGCGAGGTTTTGTTATGGGCTAAAGCGAATGGGTATTTGCTGTTCACCCATGACCTCGACTTCGGGGCAATCCTTGCTGCCACTGAAGCCGAAGGACCAAGCGTCATCCAAATCAGGGCACAAGACATCTCTCCTGACCACGCGAAGAATTTGCTTCTCAACATCCTCAATAAGTTTGCCGAGAGTCTTCTTCAAGGAGCCTTGATTTCGGTGGATGAGGAGAAATCAAGAGTTCGTTTGCTTCTCTTAAGACGAGACGAAACGGAATAGGACAACCAACGAAACCATAGAAAAATGGCGGGATTTGGAAGAGAAAAGGGGGACATCCTTAAAGTCATAAAATTTTGTTTCCCCGGCCAAACCTTCCGCGTCCTAAAAAAAATAGAGGAAAATGGGGCAGTTCTATTTAT
>CAZEKS010000401.1:0-3007 GCA_964512795.1 uncultured Syntrophaceae bacterium | reverse complement strand
ACTCGAATCAATGCCCTGCCGATCCAGTAGGAAGGGAAAGAAACTTTATAAATAATGATCATGGGTTTTCCAAGAATCGCTCCTTCCAACGTCGCCGTCCCGGAGGCGGCGATCAGAAGTTCGGAAAGGTTCATCACATCGTAGGTGAAGCCCTCCACTACTTTCACGGGCACTGAAATATTTTCCATGCAGGAGGACAACATCGTTTTGGGAATGCCAGGGGCGAGAGGGATGATGAACTGGAGATCCGGGATCTCTTTTTGGAGGAGATGAGCCGAGGCCAGAAGCGGAGGAAGCAGTCTTTCTACCTCACGGATACGGCTTCCGGGGAGTAAACCGACGGTTCTTCGGTTTGGATCCAGACCAAATTGTTGGAAGGCCTTTTCCTTGGAGAGTGTCGGCTTCACGATGTCGAGAAGCGGATGGCCTACCCACTCGACATCGACCCCTGCCGCCTCATACAGAGGGACCTCGAAAGGGAAGAGGACGATCATTTTCTTCACCAGCCGAGCGATCAACTTAATCCTTTTGGGTCTCCAGGCCCATACTTGAGGACCGATATAATAGAGAATCGGGATTCCTCTTCGGTGGGCAATCTCAGCCAACCGAAGATTGAAATCAGGAAAGTCGATCAAGATGACGAGATTGGGTTTTTCCCGGTCAAGAGATTCTTTCAATCCCCGAAGCGCTTTCAGGATAGATCCTAATTTCAGGAGGACCTCTGTAATCCCCACAACGGAAAGAGATTGAGAATGATAGAGGAGTTTCATTCCCGCTCTTTCCAACCCCTCTCCCCCGACCCCGAAAAACTCGATGTCCGAATCGATGCGTTGAATGGCCTCCATGAGGTGGGAGCCATGAAGATCTCCTGAAACTTCTCCAACGACCAACAGAATCTTCTTCGATTTCAACTATTCCGTCGCCCCACTATTTCTTTTTTTGGTTGAGGTCATTCATCTTCTGGATAATCTGCAGCGCCAACTCTAATGCCCGCTTTCCATCCAACCCGGAGACCCGAGCATTTTTCCGATCTCTTACGCTCTGGAGAAAAGAGTGAATCTCAGCCTCCAGAGGATCGATCTTCTTGACCGGAATCTCCTCGGTGATCATTTGAGGAATCTTTTCCTCCCCGAGGGGAATCCCCTTTTTGGAGAGGAAGAGTTTTTGAGAAAGGTAGTCGATGGAAAGGATTCCATCCGGTTGAAAGATCCGGGTCTTCCGAATCCTCTCTTCGGACACTCGGCTTGCGGTCAAACTCGCTATACAACCATTTTCGAATTCAATGCGGGCATTGGCAATGTCCGGGGAGTGGGTGAGGATGGGAATGCCGACGGCCTGAAACTCTTTCACCTTTGAGTTGACCAGGCTCAAAAGGATATCGATATCGTGAACCATCAAATCCAACACGACATCGACCTCTGCTCCTCTTCCTGAGAAGGGAGCCAACCGATGGGATTCAATGAACCATGGATGCAGGCCCTTTCCCTCCAAGCCGGACAAGGCTCCGTTGAATCGTTCCAAATGGCCCACCTGAAAGATCAGGCCCTTTGATTCAGCCAATCCAATCAATTCGTCAGCCTGTTCGAGCGTGTTCGAGACGGGCTTTTCCAAAAGAACATCGATCCCTTGCAGGAAAAAATCCTTCGTCGTCGAATAATGAAAAGGGGTGGGAACGGCGATGCTGACGGCCTGGATTTTGTTGAACAGGTCAGCGTGATGTTCGAAAGGTTTGGTTCGGCATCGCTTAGCGATTTTCCTGGCACGGGAGGCATCAACGTCCACCACACCCACCAATTCCACCTCTTCTATGTTGGCATATTTCTCTGCATGGAATTGGCCGAAGTAACCGACACCGACGACACCGACCTTAAGTTTTTCCACTTAGCGGGTAATCCCCCTCTTCGAATGCTGAATGAAATGGAGGAAATGTTGGACCTCCGGTGTCTGCGAGATCTCCTCCTCTCCCACCGTCTTCATCGCTTTCTCCAATGTCAGACCGGAACGAAAGATAATGCGGTAGGCTTTCTTCAGGGCCCTCATGGTCTCCTCTGAAAAGTTGGCCCTTTTGAGGCCAACCGAGTTGAGTCCGAAGAGCCTTGCCAGGTCTCCTTGTGCCTTTGTGTAGGGAGGAATATCCAGGAGGACACCGGTGATACCGCCGATAAAAGCATAGGTGCCAACGCGGCAGAACTGGTGGATGGCAGCAAGCCCCCCGATGATGGCCCGGTCTTCAATCACAATGTGTCCGGCCAGGGTTGCTGCATTAGACATGATGACCTCATTTCCAATCTGACAATCATGAGCCACATGAGAGTAAGCCATAAAGTAGTTGTTATTCCCAATAACGGTCTTCCCGCCCCCATGAGGAGTGCCTCGATGAAGGGTGACAAATTCCCGGATGATATTCTGATCGCCAATCTGAAGAGAAGTCTTTTCTCCCTTGTATCCTAAGAACTGGGGGGCCTCTCCAATGGAGGCAAACTGAAAGATCTGACTTTGCTTCCCAATCTGAGTCCCCTCCCGGATGACCACATGGGATCCGATCCTCGTCTCCTCACCGATGGAAACACCCTTTTCAATCACAGAGTAAGGACCGATTTCAACTCCCTCACCGATTTCAGCCTTCGGATCCACGATCGCAGTGGGATGGATCATTTTTCCTCTCCATACATGGCTAAGAGTTCTGCTTCAGCCACTAATTTTCCATCGACCAAGGCCTTTCCCTTGAATCCCCAGATCGATTGACGATGCTTGGTGATTTCCAATTCGAGACGAAGTTGATCCCCCGGAATGACCGGTTTTCTGAACTTGACATTGTCCATGCCCAAAAAGTAAACCAATTTATTTTGTTCTTCCCCGGACAACGAGGTGCAAACAAGCACCCCTGCCGTCTGGGCCATGGCCTCTACGATCAGCACACCCGGCATAATGGGGCGACCCGGAAAATGGCCCGGGAAGAAGGGTTCGTTATAAGTGACATTTTTAATGCCCACGATCCGTTTTCCCG
>CAZEKS010000400.1:0-3010 GCA_964512795.1 uncultured Syntrophaceae bacterium | reverse complement strand
CGTTGGACAATAAAAGTCCAAAATATATGGGCCTATGCTGTACTGGCGGAAGAATCTCATCCCGAAAAACTGTTTATTGCGCACCTTCGCCCACAAAGCCCTTTCCGCATCCGTCTGGTTACGCCTCAACTCCCGTCGCCGTTGTTTTAATGTCGGATCATTTCGTAAGAATTTCATAACTCCCCCACACCCCCTCTTAGTCTTAAGAGGGGGATGCCACCCACACGAAAGCCGGAAGAGCCATTGTTTTTTTAAATCTAAAATCTAAAATCAATTTAACCATACACTCCGTCCATCTTTCAAGGGAAAATTGACTTGCGGGGAAGCCCTGACCTGAGGCTTTGAGCTTCATTTTGACAGAAGGGTTTTTTCTTGTTAATAATAAACAATCGGTACATGTTGATTGCCTGTTGCAGGACTATTTAATCTCCTGGGGCAGAAATTGAAAGTAAAGAAGGTGAAAGATGCCGACCTACTCCCATTCCCAACTTTCGACCTACCAGACCTGTCCCCACCAGTACAAACTCGCCTATATTGACAAGATCAAAGCCGAGACAGAGGGTATCGAGGCCTTCATGGGCTCAAGGGTTCACGAAGCCCTGGAGAAACTCTACCGAGATCTGAAAGTAACCAAGCTCAATACCGTGGAAGATCTCCTCAACTTCTATCATCAAAGTTGGGAAAAGAATTGGAATGACATGATTCAGATTGTACGAAAGGATTACAGCGCCGAAGACTATCGTCATCTTGGAGAAAAGTGTATCACGGATTATTACAGGCGTTACTATCCCTTCGATCATGGGAAAACCTTGGGCCTCGAAGAACATATCTATTTCCCTCTGGAAGAAGAGAAGGATTACTGGATTCGAGGTTTTATTGACCGTGTGACCTTGGTGGATAATTCCATCCTCGAAATTCACGATTACAAAACCTCCAACAGGCTCCCACCGAAGGAAAATGTTGAATCAGACCGGCAATTGGCTTTCTATCAAATGGGCGTTGCAGAAAAGTGGCAGGGTATTCAGGAGGTCAGACTGATCTGGCACTACCTCACCTTCGATACGGAAATACATTCTTCAAGAACACCTGATCAGCTCCATCAACTTCGCCAGGCGACCTTAGAACTTATCCAAAGGATTGAAACCGACAGACGATTCCTTCCTAAAGAGGGGCCTCTTTGTGATTGGTGCGATTATCAGGGATTCTGTCCTAAAAGGAAGCATCTCATCACTGTAGGAAGCCTTCCGCCCAACGGATATCTTCGTGAGGAAGGCGTGGTCTTGGTCAACCGATATGTGGAGATGAAAGAGAGGAAAAGAATTATGAGTGAAGAGATTGACGCTGAATTGGCCAAGATCGAAGAGGCCCTCTATGCCTATGGACAGAGAGAAGAACTCGAAACGATCTTCGGAAGCGATCATGTTGCCAAGATTAAGATTGAGATGAAAGAGAAATATCCTTTAAAGGGAGATCCCAGTCGAAGAATATTGGATGAAATGATCAAGAAGGCAGGAAAGTGGATGGAGGTTTCTGATCTCAATCCCTGGATGCTGGCCAGAGTGATCGGTCGGAGAGGTTGGCCTCCTTCTTTAGTGAATAAGATAAAGGAATTTTCAACCGCGGAGGAGAGCCGGTCGATCACAGTAACAAAACTGAAAGAAAGAGAATAATAAGTCGGTAGAGAAAATGTCAAATGTCAAAGCTCGCACGAAGTGATGAACTGAAGGTGAATCAAGTTCAAATGAAATCCAGCTAAAGATATTTAAAATTTTTTCCTCTGGATTCCCGTTTCCACGGGAATGACACCATTTCAACTTACTCGTCATTCCTGCGAAAGCAGGAATCCAGGACAAGGCAAATGAAAATGTTGGAAGAAAATTTTCAGATTTAACCATGCAAGAATCCAAAATCCAAATTTTCAAAAAGATTTTTTGGCATTTAGTGATTTTTCATTGATTTGGCATTTTAACTTTTTCATATGTGAATTTAGGCTTGGAAGGAGTGGCTATGGACATCCGAGTTGAGAAAGGCAAAGCCGAAAAGTATCCCTGTGAACTTCTTCTCCTTTTTTCTTTTAAATCTCCTGAGCGGCTGGAAGACCCCATCAAGAGTGTGGATCTGGAGTGGAAAGGGTTTATATCCACTTTGATGAAACAGGGAGATTTTAAGGGCGAGTTATTCGAGTGTTGCCTCTTTTACACCCAGGGCGCTCTTCCTGCCAAAAGGGTGCTCCTGACCGGCCTGGGCAAAAAAGAGGAATTCGATTTAGAGAAATGGCGAGGAGCTGCTTCTAAAGCCGGCCAGACCATCCGGAATGCAGGGATCAAACAATTCGCATTTCCGATAAAGAAATTTGATGGCCATTCAGAGGCGGCGCTGACGGAATCCTTTGTCACCGGTTTTCTCCTTGGGGTTTACCAGTTCAATGAGTTTAAGACGCTTGAGCGGGATAAGATCAAGGAGATTGAAGCCCTGATTTTACTCGGAGAGAAAAATGAAGAAGTTAAATGGATCGGTGATGGCCTGAAGACAGGAGAAATTATTTCAGAAGCGGTCACCATGGCAAGGGATCTGGTCAATGGACCCAGCAATCAGGTGACTCCCACTGTTTTAGCTGAAAAGGCTCAGCAGATTGCGAAAGATCATGGTATGGAGATTCAGGTATTGGAAGTGGGGCAGGCAGAGGCCATGGGTATGGGAGCCTTTGTGGCCGTCGCCAAGGGAAGCCAGGAGCCCGGGAAGTTCATCGTCCTGGAATATAATAAAGGAAAAGGATTGGATACAATCGCTTTAGTGGGAAAGGGGATTACTTTCGATAGCGGTGGGATCTCGATCAAACCCTCAGAGAATATGGAGCGAATGAAAGACGATATGTCAGGGGCTGCAGCAGTCTTGGCCACCCTGCAAGCAGCCTCCAAGCTCCAACTTCCCTTTCATCTGGTTGGACTCATGCCGGCGACAGAAAATCTCCCAAGCGGAAAGGCTTATAAACCCGGTGATATTTTGAAAA
>CAZEKS010000399.1:0-3012 GCA_964512795.1 uncultured Syntrophaceae bacterium | reverse complement strand
CAGATGGACATGGAGAATTCCTGCCTTACTGCTTAGCTGAGAGGCCCTCCGAATTTCTCCAATAAGGTCTTTCAACTCTCTCTTACTTGGGTGAGTCGATGAGGCATAACCGATAGCAAGTTTCACTCCTATCACTTTGTCGATAAAGACTAAATCCTCTTCAACCGAGCCGGTTACCGTGATAGGAGGAAAGACCCAAGACCCCGTAAGAATGTAAGAGGAAATACCAGCCGATTCTAAGGCGTTAGCCTTGATGAGCAGTGTCTTCACACTTTTTGAAATATGATCAAGACCGAGACATCCCACTACGGTTGTCACGCCATAGCAGACGATATCTTCAATGGGAATTTCCTTAACTCTGGAGATGAAACCACTTGCTCCACCCCCTCCAATAAGGTGTATGTGAGAATCGACCAGCCCTGGACAAACAATCTTATCCTTGGCATCATAATATTCGATTTCCAAACCGAAATATCCAGAAGGAGAGATTTCCTGATCAATCTTTAGAATTTTATTGTTTATGATAAGGATATCCTGTATCCCTATTTCATCTGGAGTAAAGATTCTACCACCCTTAATGAGTTTTATGATTCCCATTCTTTCAGAGGAGCCTTTGGAATTCATAAATTAATCTCCCGTACTTTAGATATATTTGCTTATCGAAAGAATGATGCGTCTCTCGATCCCCTTGCTTCCCTCCACCCATGATCGTGCATTGAAAAGTGGCCTTTCATCTCAGGGTTCACTCCAGGATCTCTTTCTGATATTCGGCTGGAGAGAAAATCTCAAGAATAATTGTTTCTTCACCCAAAGTTTCGGTCTGATGAGGTAGATTTTCGGGTATGTGTATAAGATCCCCCGCATGCACGATTTCCTCTTTTTCACCCAATTTTACCTTCATTTTCCCCTTAAGGATATAGGAAATCTGTTCGCTTTGGTGTTTATGTTTCTCCCCTATGTGACCCGGGTGGAGGGTCAAAAGAAGAACCTTTATCTTTTCTCCTTTAAAAGTCCGGTAAGATTTAAAGGGAGAGATCACGTTCAAAGGAAGGTTTTGCCAAGAGTAACAAGACATGTTTTTCTTATCTCCTGAAGGATTATTGGACTGCCCATCCGCCATCGATTAATATCACTTCTCCTGTCATATAAGTGCATGCCTCTGAGGCAAGGTAAACAATGAGGGGAGCGATCTCTTCAGGCTCTCCAGCTCGCTTCAATGGGATCTCTGCAGTTTTTCCCTCTTGGATGGCCTTAGAGGTTTCAGGCGTGTTCATGAGTCCCGGTGCAACAGAATTGACGAGAATGTTGTAAGGTGCCCATTCCAAGGCAAGGGCACGAGTAAGTTGGATGAGTCCACCTTTACTGGCACAATAAGCGACGCGGTTGGCCATCCCCTGAAGCCCGATTCGGGAGGAGATATTAATGATTCTCCCTCCCCCTTGCCGAATCATAATCGGTCCTACTGCCTTGCAGCAGAAGAAGGCTCCGGTCAGATTTGTATCTATTACGCTCCGCCATTCCAACTCAGATATCTCTAATAGGGATTTAAATGATCGTGTGGCGGCATTGTTGACGAGAATATCAATCCGTCCGAATTCTGAAGCTATCTTCTGAACTGCCCTTTCCACCTTGTTTAAATCGGTAACATCCATTGAAATTGCTAAGGCTTTCTGTCCCTTCTCCTTGATTTCTTGTTCCGTTCTTCTGATTTCGGAGAGGGTTCGGGAGGTCACTGCTACATTTGCCCCTGCTTCAGCAAGGGAAAGTGCAATGGCCCTCCCCAAATTCCGTCCAGCCCCAGTCACAATTGCTACTTTACCTTTGAGTTTAAATTTCTCTATTACCTTCACGCTTACCTCATGAAGCTATCACTCTTCTTACCATTTCACGGAAAGCTTCATCTGAAACTGGTTTTTTTGTGCGTTCGGACTGCTCTTTCACTTCCTTAAGAAGGGTAGCAACTTTCTCATCTGGAACTGTCAAAGAAAGTTCCTCCAGTTTCATCTGGATAGAATATTTACCACTCTTTTTACCAAGGAGAACACTAAATTTTTGCCCCACAACCTCAGGGAGATAGGTTTCTGAGATAAAGGGATTTCCTTTGGCGAAACCCTCTAAGCCTGCGCCACTCTCAAAACTAAAGGCATTCTGGCCAACGACAGCTTTATGGGGTTGGAGCTTTACTCCTGTCAGTTCTTGCACCAAACGAGAAACCCCGTAAAACTTTTCATATTTCAGCTTAAGATCAACCCCATAAAGGAGGAGAAGAGCTACGGCAACTTCTTCAGTAGAGGCATTTCCTGACCTTTCCCCCATGCCATTTATGGTAGTGGAGAGCACGTTTGCTCCCGATACTGCCGCAATAATTGTATTGGCTGTTGCCAGCCCAAAATCGTCGTGGCAATGAATCTCAATAGGAAGATTTGTTAATTCACGAATTTTCCTGATCAAAAAAGCAATACCTTGAGAAGAAATGCATCCCCGTGTATCCACTAAACGTAAACGGTCTACGTGGCCTTGAGCAATAACGGTTTGAATATATCGTGAAAGGAATTGAAAATCAGCCCGGGTCGTGTCAAAAGGACTGAACACCACATATAATCCTTGATCATGGGCGAAATTTGTCAGTTCAATGGCGGTTTCGATCACTTTTTCATAGGGCCATTTGAGTTTCTCTTCGATGAGCAGGGTACTGGAAGGAAGACTGCACAGGATTCCCCACACCCCACAATCCCTGGCGATTTGGATTTCTTCCTTTCTGGCCCGACAAAAGGCGAGAATTTTGGCTCGAAGCCCGGCCTTTGCGATGTGTGTGATGGTTTTTTGCTCTTCAGGAGAGACGGCAGGCATACCCGCTTCTATCTGGTGAATTCCAAGTTCATCAAGTGCCTTTGCAATGCGAACCTTCTCCTCCCCTGTCAACACCACACCTGGTTGCTGTTCGCCCTCTCTGAGAGTACAATCGCTGATCTCAATGTTTGAAAGTTTGATCTCCTTTTTTACATCAGGATG
>CAZEKS010000398.1:0-3014 GCA_964512795.1 uncultured Syntrophaceae bacterium | reverse complement strand
GCCGCCACCACATTGAAAATGCTGGGGCTTGAGAAAGAAGGCAGAAAGCAGAAAGCTGGAAGCTGAAAGAAAGATTAATGATAAAGGAGACAAGATGGATATTGCGGAATCCGCGAACCAACCCAAAAAAGTGAGTCCAAAGCCGTCCGGTGGCATCGACTCCGAACTATCGAAATTGGGGAACAACCTCGTCACCAAATTTCATGTGCTGATGAGGATCACCCAGATTTATGATTCTAAAAATGTCGCCCTCAATCAGTTTGTCACGGAATTCCTCGATACCATTAACACACTGATAAACAGGGAAGGGGTCCTCTCCCTCAAAATCGTCAAGAATGACTTCTTCCTCAACGACCAACCATTACGTTATTCGGTAGAAGGGTTTACCAGTTTCAAATATCTTCTGACTCAATGGAAGAAGCGGTTGATCGGTGAAGTGACTTTCAAAACGCTGGTGGCAGAAGAGATGTTGAGGTATTTCATCTACGCCTTCATCAACTTAGAAGAAGGTCGTGAAGAGAATGCGGATCTCCTCAAAAAACAGCTGGAAAGCCGCCATATCACTTCGATCGAGGCGAGTCCTTTGGAGATCGTTGAGGGTGAGGAAGAAGCCTTTACCATCCAGAAGGAAGATCAACGGGAGGTGGGCAAGAAAATATTTTTTGAGACCATCGGGACGATTAAAGAAGTAATTACCAATATCAAAGGAAATCAGTATGCCGATGTCCGGAAGTTGAAGAGGTTGGCCCAGAAAGCCATCCATCTCGTCATCGAGGATGAATCCATTCTCCTGGGAATGACGATGATCAAAAATTACGACGAATATACTTTCAACCATTCTGTCAATGTCTCGATCTATGCCCTGGCCATTGGAAAGCGATTGGGATTTTCCAAGAAGACCTTGGCGGAGTTAGGGATTACGGCTTTGCTCCATGATATCGGAAAGTCGAAGATTCCGAGAGAGGTCTTAAATAAACCTGCCGCCCTCGATGATGAGGAATGGGAGATGATGAAAAAACATCCATTGGCGGGAGTGGAGATTGTTCTGAATCTGAAGCAATTAGGGGAAATTAATCCCAGGATGGTGGTCGGTATCTTTGACCACCACCTGACGAGTGATCTTTCAGGATACCCGAAACTCTATCGGAAAAAAGAGGTGAGCCTCTTCGGAAGGATCATTCAGATTGGGGATGCTTATGATGCAATGACGACCCCCCGGATTTACAAGAAAATTCCCTATACGCCGGAGCAAGCGCTCGCCCTCATGCTGCTGGAGAAGACAATCCATTTTGATCCCCTTCTCCTTAAGATCTTCATCGGCCTTGTGGGAATTTATCCTATTGGATCCCTGGTCCTGCTCGATACGCGTGAAATAGGAATTGTTTATAAACCCAATAACGATGCCAGATGGTTAGATCGCCCCACTGTCCTCGTGGTCGATCGAGATGAAAAAGGGGATCCCGTAAAAGAGATGGTTGATCTTACTGAAACGGATGGGGGAGGAAGTTACAAACGAAGCATCGTCAAGACATTGGATCCTTATAAATACCACATCGACATCGCCAAGTATTTCCTTTAAGAAAATCGTTAATGGCTCAGTTCGAATTGTGAATGGCATGAGAATTTCTGAAAAATCAATGATAACGATTTTGCTTGACAAAAAAAATTGAATTTTTTATATTTTTAGCAATCATCCCCGTGGCGACCTCGTGTCCCAGGCCCCCGGGTACCCAGTGGTCCCGGGTTTTTTATTTGGCATAGAGCCCAAAGCTGGAAGCTTTAAATTCAGAGATAAAATCTACAATCGGCCATCTACGATCTGCTATCCGTCATCTGTTGTTTGGTGCCTTATCTCCCCATTTCCCCATTAACCTTATCTCCCTATTTTCTTTCTGGAGGTGAGGAGGTTAATATTTTGCAGTTTGATTTAACCCATTCTTCAATGAGTCTTCGAGTGATCTCCCGTTGCTGTTGAATGGAGAAGTCTGCATATTTTGGGTCTTTTTTTCGATAAGTCCTCTCAATAAAGTCCATGGAGTGATGGGCGCTTCGGAGTTGGGAAAGAATGATGTCGCATTTCTTCAATCCCCATCGGGCTTCAATGGAATCTTCCGGGTTGGGAGAGAGCCAGAGGTAGTTCTGATAGAGATGGTAAAAAGTGATAGATTGATCTTTTTGGATGCGAATCGAAATCCCTTCCATCATTTCTTTTATGGAATCATTATCGAGATGGTTCAATTCGATGAGATGATGGAGATGGTCCATCAGTAGGATAATCCATCCGTCGCGACCGGGCGTGCTATGAATCTCCCACAGATCTGAACCTTCCGGACAACCTCCCCTGTGACACCGTTGAAATCCTGCTAAGACAATCGGCACCCTCTCTCTGACATACTGAACCGTATTGTCCAACACCTTTTCCATTTTATCCCTGGGATCGTAATCCGTTGGGTCGATCCTTTTCGCCACCGCTTCGACGAAATCAGTATAGCCTTCCGATAGACTTGGAGAGTACTGTTCCAGAGAGTAAAAGGGATGTTTCTCAGCAGGAAGATATTTCCATCGTCCATTTTCAAATATTGGCCAACGAAACTTAACCAAACCGGAGTAAATCGTAGATTCCGGCCGGGTGGTCAGAAAGTCCCTTCCGCTCATCTGCTGGAGTTTTGCAGGGGACGTCGCCTCCCAGGTCTGAAGGGGATGAGCGGTACTCCCATCTAAAAAGACACGGCCGATGATACCGGAATGAGACTCCGTAATAAAAAAAACCGTTCCAGGGATGATTGAACCCGGGTCAATTCTAACGGGGTAGGTATCCAGGGGAAGGGTTCGGGTGGTCGTCTCAGAAAGCATGTGAAGAAAGGCTTTACGGAACCGGAGATCTTTATGCCACTCCGAATGAGTCGGTAGTTTCCCCCATTCTGTAGACCAGTGGCCGGTTAATTTGCCATCCTTGGTTGTGGCTGCAGCAGGGAGGTGGGCGATCCGTGCATAGATCCAACGCACCGCATAAG
>CAZEKS010000397.1:0-3025 GCA_964512795.1 uncultured Syntrophaceae bacterium | reverse complement strand
AAAATAAAGAGTTAAGAGTTAAGGATTATGAATTAAGAGTTATGAGTTATGAGTTTAGAATTTAGAAATAAGAAGAAAAGTTAAGAGTTGAGAGTTAAGAGTTATGAGTTATGAGTTTAGGAATAAAAGTTAAAATCGTTTTGCGTGGTTTTCATAAAAGGTGGGATGGAAGTTCAGACCTTTACGATTCGAAATCGCTTAGGGCTTCATGCACGGGTAGCGGCTCTCTTGGTTAAAACGGCCAATCGCTTTGCTTCAGAGATTGCTCTCGAGAAGGACGGCCTGGAAGTCAACGGAAAATCGATCATGGGCATTCTGATGTTAGCTGCTTCGAAGGGCTCGAAGATTACGCTGAAGGCAGAAGGAAAAGACGCGGTTCAAGCGATCAAAACCCTGGGTGAATTGATTGAGAATAGATTCGGTGAAGAATAGGAATGGCTGTCCGGCAACAGATCGATAAATTTATCCAAGGAATCGGAGCTTCTCCCGGGATCATCGTTGGGAAAGCTTATCTGGTCGAACGATTCAAAGTTCGTCTTCCTCAGAAGCAAATCGCTTCCGTTCGGGTTGAGGAAGAAGTCAAGCGGTTCCTCAGCGCAATTCAAAAATCACAGAATCAGTTAACGGAGATTAAAGAGAAGATTATGGACCCAGAGGTGCGTAAACATTCTTTTATCCTGGATGTCCACTCGATGATCCTGAACGATGAGATGCTGCTTCAGGATACAGTGGATACGATCCGAAAGAAAAAAGTAAATGCAGAATGGGCTCTGGATCTCACCTTGGAGAAGCTGGACACGGCGTTTAAGGCCATCGAAGACGAATATTTGAGGGAACGGAGCAGCGACCTTCATTATGTGGCGTCGAGGATCTTTCGAAACCTGTTGGGGAAAAAGCATGATGATATCGCCAAGATCAAGGGGAAAGTGATTGTCGTCGCCCATGACATCTCCCCAGCGGATACCCTTCAAATGAACCTGGAACATGTGGCGGGGTTCATCACGGATATCGGAGGTAAGGTTTCCCATACGGCCATCCTCTCCCGATCTCTGGGCATCCCGGCAGTGGTAGGGCTCGAGGTGGCGACTTCCCTCATCAACGGGGGAGATCTCTTGATCATCGATGGAGAGACAGGAGAGGTGGTCATCAACCCCACGGAGGAAGTCTCCAAACCCTTTCTCGAGCGGAAACGCCGGACCAGATTGATCGAGCGTGAGGTTCTTAAATATGCCTCTCTGCCGGCGGAGACCCGCGATGGAGTTCGCGTCCGTCTACAGGCCAATATCGAAATGGTGGAAGAGATCTCCTCTTCGAAAATGCACGGCGCCGAGGGGATCGGGCTGTATCGCACTGAAATCCTTTATCTCAATCGGAAAGACCTCCCTACGGAGGAAGAACATTTCCGAACCTACCGTCGTCTGGTGGAAGATATTTACCCTGCCACAGCGACCATCCGCACGTTAGACATCGGTGGCGATAAATTTCTTCCCGATTATTCGAAGAGCAATGAGTTGAACCCGGCCTTGGGGTTAAGGGCGATCCGGTTCAGCCTCAAAGAGACTGAGATATTTAAAACCCAGCTCAGAGGGATTTTGAGAGCCAGTGTCCATGGAAAGCTGAGAATCCTTTTACCCATGATTTCAGGGATTGAAGAAATCCGACAGGCAAAAACCATCTTAGAAGAGGTGAAGAAGGGCCTGGCAAGAGCCAAAATTCCGTTTGATGAAAAGATGGAGATCGGCGCTATGATCGAGATTCCTTCTGCCTCGGACATTGCTGATATTCTGGCGAGAGAGGTGGATTTCTTCAGCATCGGAACAAACGACCTGATCCAGTATGCGTTGGCGGTCGATCGGATCAACGAGCATGTTTCCTATCTCTATGAACCCCTGCATCCAGCCGTTCTGAGAATCATCCGGCGGGTGGTTCAGTCAGGTCATCAGGCCGGAATTCCGGTAGCCATTTGCGGAGAAATGGCGGCAGAGCCAGCCTATGCCGTCGTCCTCTTAGGATTGGGCTTGGATGAATTAAGTATGAACCCGGTTTCCATCCCCAAAGTGAAGAAGGTGCTCCGAATGTCGAGATTTGAGGAAAGCCGGTCGTTAGTCGAACAGTTGTTCCAATTTCCAACAGCCTCAGAAATCGAGTGCTTTGTACGAAAGTGGATAGCCAAACGATTTCCTGAAGATTTTACTGAATTTGATACAGAAAAGGCAAAAGCATAAATCCCTCACCCTCCATAATCCCTTCGCCTGCCTGCCAGTAGGCAGGGGGGAGAGAAGAGGGTAAGGGGAGAAAAGGAGGAAATATTTCATGGCAATGACGGATTTTTTGTTTACCTCAGAATCGGTCACCGAGGGGCATCCGGATAAGGTGGCTGATCAGATTTCAGATTCCATCCTGGATGCGATCATCGCTCAGGATACCAGGGCTCGGGTCGCCTGCGAAACGATGGTCACCACTGGCATGGCCATTATCGCAGGAGAGATTTCCACTTCCTGCTATGTCCATATGCCGTCCATCGTCCGCGAGACGATCAAAGAGATCGGATACAATGACTCAGCGATGGGCTTCGATTGGGAGACCTGTGCGGTGATCACCTCCATTGATGAGCAGTCGTCCGATATCAAGCAAGGGGTGGATGAATCAGGAGATCATGAACAGGGAGCCGGGGATCAGGGGTTGATGTTCGGCTATGGCTGTGATGAAACCCCAGAGTTGATGCCCATGCCCATCATCTTCGCCCACCGCCTGACACGACAATTGGCCGAGGTGCGGAAGAAGAAGATTCTCGATTTTTTAAGACCCGATGGGAAATCTCAGGTGACGATCCAATATATCAACGGGAAGCCAACCCGTGTGGATTCGGTTGTCATTGCTGCTCAGCATTCAGAAAGCGTTGCCTATGAGAAGCTCAGGGAAGGGATCATCGAAGAAGTTATCCTCAAAGTCATTCCTGAGAAGCTTCGAGATAAGAACACCAAATACTATGTCAATACGACAGGACGCTTTGTGGTGGGAGGGC
>CAZEKS010000396.1:0-3029 GCA_964512795.1 uncultured Syntrophaceae bacterium | reverse complement strand
CTTCCCAAAGGTCTTATAAAGGGGTAATCCTGCTATCTCGATGTTAACCTTCATCCTGCTTTTCCCTCCTTACAGAAATTTAATCTCGCCTGCATCCACTTCCCGTGGAGCACGGAGGAGTAGAGCATCTTTCTTCTCTGCCGCAACAGGTGTGGCCAGGGGATTTTTTTTCAGTTATGACGGAATGCGAGACGGAAAGCATTTTTTCCAATTGGGAGCTTCCGCACTGTTTGCATGAAAGAGACTTGCCTTGTGGCCCCATTCCCACTAAAAATTCAGAAACAGCTCCGCAATCATTGCATCGGTATTCATAAATCGGCATGTTCACCCTCCTCAAAACTGAAAAAATTTAAAAGCGTTTTGTTAGATCATTTATCGCAACACCTTATCCTTCTACGATCAACTGATAGCCCGCTTTCCCTTCTTCGGGATAGATGAGGAATGTAACCTCCTTTCCTTCCGTAAGATATCTTTCATATTGGCCTCGAAGGTGACCAAAATCTGTTGACTCTAAAAACAGCCTTAAGACCTCAAGTCTTTTCCCAAGCTTTTCATCCACGCTTCCCTCTTTCAGGAGGAGGTTGAGCGTTCTTTCATATTCCTTTTTAGACAGTGTTTCAATACAACTTGACAGATTGGGTTTCAGTTCAATGCATACCATTTTCAACCTGTGACTGAATCCTTATTCCATTTCTCAGACTGACAGGCCGTGTAGAACTTGACCCACACCTCTCTGATCAAAGGGCAGGCGCTCAATCTCCTGAGTTCACAGCCCTCAAGGTTTTGACCTCAAAATAATGGTCCATTGAAAGACGGGCAAATTGGACGGCCCCGATGCAGGGAACCACGTATTTAACCGGCCACTGACTTCCAAGGATATTAAAGAATTCAAGGCAAGAGGAACACACATGGATACTATCTGCAATAGAGTAGGGGGCCATGATACCATTCTGGGTGGCCGGCAAGTGCCCCGCAGGCCCCGCCTTGTAGGCGGGGTCAGGAGACACAATATGAGATGATAATTCGTTTCCGGGAAGCCCCGTCCCGTGGTCGGGTAGCTTGACAAAGAATTTAGGATCAAGAAAATTGGCATGGTTGGCCGAATGGCTCCGGAGGATCTTGTCGAAATCGAAAGGCTCCTTTCTCTGTTGACGCTCAAACCATCTCTGATAAAAATCTTTTTCAAGAGGATCAGGCTTATCCCATTCAGAAGGTTTCCTCTTTTGATACTCCTTGGATCGGACCAGTTGAGAGATCTCGTCTGGATTTGGGAGCCGATCAGGCATAAAGTTCGATCCCGCAATAATGATCGGGCTCTCCAGGTCAGGAACGTCCAGAGGAGAGTTGGAAACAATGAGGAATTTCCCTGCCATGTTGGACTTCCGGTACCATGAAGTCCTTCTTTTACAGAAACCATCCCAGGCTGGCGGAGCTAAATAGACAATCTCCTTTGAGGCCCTGAGTACCCGACATGGAATGCGGGATTCGTCAGGCAGGTCAATCTTGATTTCCTCAAGATTTCTTCTCATTGCCTTTAACCGATGAAAGTCCACCCAATAACAAAATTTTTTGTATCCCAACATTTACTCGTCGCTCCCGTGTCCGGTGAATCGTTCCACCCCTCATCCCAACCTCTCCCGGTCGAGAGGAGCGGGAAATAGGGTGTTCTCCAGGTCTTTCCACATGTTTAGGACTATGTCTTGAACTCCATTGCAGGGATAATCCATGATGGTCTTCCTGTTCACTAATGCTTCGACGACTTTCGGCTCGTAAGGGATTTGACCGATGACTCTGGAACCATTTTTTGTGCAATAGGAGGCGATCCGCTGAGTATTCTCCAAGTTAATGTCGAACTTATTAATACAAACCATCGAGGGAATTTTAAAGTGTTCTGCGAGTTTTAGAACTCTTTCCAGATCGTGAATCCCCGAAAGCGTAGGTTCGGTGATGGCTAAAATTAAATTCACTCCGGTCAATGAGGCCGTGACCGGACAACCGATCCCTGGAGGTCCGTCAATAAGAATCAGCTCCAAACCTCTTTCTTGGGTAACCTCCATTGCCTTCTTTCGAACGACGGTCACCAGTTTACCTGAATTTTCCTCACCGATCCCCAACCGTGCATGCACAAAAGGCCCATAAGTTGTTTCAGAAACGAACCAATCCCCTGAAAAGGCCTCCTCCATCATAATAGCATTTTCTGGACAGATGTGACTGCAAAAACCACAGCCTTCACATGAAACCGAATCGACCACTCCATTAATAATGGCATGGAAGCGGCATACCTCCGTACAAAGGCCACATTGGGTGCATTTATCTAAATCGACGCGCGGGGTTCTTCCGCCAAAGTACTTCTCCTGCATCAGGATCTTGGGCTGAAGCAAAAGATGGAGGTCAGCGGCATCCACGTCACAATCCACCATCACCTTATTCTTGGCTAAGGCGGCAAAGGCAGCAGCAATTGTGGTTTTGCCGGTACCGCCTTTTCCGCTGACGATGGCCAATTGTTTAATTTCGGAGTGGTCCATAAATTTCTCTTATTCCCCCTCACCCTTCCCCTCTCTCTTTTTGGGGAGAGGGAGGCAGAGAGGACTGATAATTTGCAATCGCCTCATGTAATCCCCTTATAGCCAATAGAGAACAGTGGGCCTTTCTTGCCGGGATGCCACCGGCTGCCTCGATGACATCGTTGTCAGTAAGTTGCAAAGCCTCTTCAAGAGTTTTCCCAATCGCCAATTCCGTGGCGATGCTGGAAGTAGAAATGGCTCCCGGGCAGCCCATCGTCAGAAACTTGAAATCAGAAATTTTCCCATCCCTTACATTGATGTAAACCCTGACATAATCCCCACAGGTTGGATCACCCACCACTGCCATCGCGTCAGGGTTCTCTATTTCCCCCACATTTCTCGGATGGGTAAAATGATCGATCAGCGTCTCGTTATAGACGAGATAACCGGCCTCATCGTTCAATTCTTGTCCTTCTTCGATTTGACTCATAATATCTCTCCTAAGATCCCCCTATCCCCCCTTTG
>CAZEKS010000395.1:1913-3030 GCA_964512795.1 uncultured Syntrophaceae bacterium | reverse complement strand
GCGGCTGCGCCATCTCCCAATGCAGGGAACCAAGGAACATCAGATAGTGCCGGCCAACGGGCAGCGAACCTTGGACGAAGGCCTCTCCGGTGAACATGGGTATCGATGAGGAAGGAAAGCTGCTCTATCCGAACGGGAAGCGCCGCCAGCAGCGGTTTATCCCAGACCAACTGGTGCCGGTCTAATAGACCTGTCCATGAAGCCACAGAGTAACTCACTGCTGTTTCTCCAAAGAGCTTCAGTTCCATATATTCACCAATCGATACCCATCGTGCGACTTGGTGTAAGAGGACCGGTTTGGTCCGGGCGAACCAACGGAAATACGCCGGCAGATAACAGGGATGAAAATGGCAGCCTGTTCGATCATGGACTGCTGCCTCGTCAAACTCAGCTCGCAGGCCAACAACTTCACCGTTGGCCTGAGTGTCCGCATAGGTCGCAAGCGGTGTCACTGCCTGACCACTTCTATCTACTCCAAGGATATTCCCAACAAAAGTGCAGACAGCAACGCCACACATGTGAATGGTCAAAGGGTGAGCCTGGGCCATCACGGCATCGATACAGGACCAGATGAGTTCCAGTAGGGCATCTGGATCGGCCTCGGAAGCCCCCTCTGTTGTTGTCTGAATCTCATGAACCTGACGGGCTTCAGCACCCTCTATGGCCCGCCCTAAACGGTCAAAAAGAGAGGCTCGCACCGAAGAGGTGCCAATATCGAGAGATAGGACAAAAGGCGGTTCAGCCCGCAATGTTTCTATGGTGGACATATCTTCCTTCGATTGGTAGTAGAACTCCATTTTTAACCGTACTCCTTATATTGTCAAGTTCAGATTCGGTGATTCGAAAATAACGACTCATCATCTCCCTTCACCCTAAAAAAGATATAAGAATTCAAAAAGTAAATTACCCCGCAGCTCTGCTGCGATGATCCTTCGGAGTTGATTGGGACAGCAGTCTTCCTTGCTTCTCGAGCCTCAGACTTCGTCAATGGTCAGATCATCTATGTCGACGGAGGAATTCTGGCCGCCCTCTGAAAACCACAACTTGGTGGGGAGATTGAAGGGTTTAAGCATAAATTTCAGGAATACTGCGGGGGATGGACGCTTTGCTCATGTTA
>CAZEKS010000395.1:0-1813 GCA_964512795.1 uncultured Syntrophaceae bacterium | reverse complement strand
CTTCTGATGCCTGGCTGATATTGAGCGCGACCCCCCCGACATCAGACTTGTGCGAGATTTCCGGAGAAATGATCTTGAGGGCAACAGGAACCCTTATTTTATTCATCACTTTTTTCAAATCCTCTTTTTGGTGAACGACTTGATAATCTGCCACTGGAATGCCATAGGCCTGGAGAACTTCGTAAGCCTCAGGGAGGAGGAGATCTCTCTTCTCTCCTGCTGCTTTTTGGAGGAGGTGTTTTACCCGGCCACGGTCCACCCGATAAGTAGGGGGTTTTTCCTTTAAAATGTTTTGCTTCCGAAAGTATTCCCTTGAAACTGCCAAAGCACTTAGCGCCTCACTGGGTTCTGTGAAGATCGGATAGTCGAAAGTCCTCTTGATAAAGGCCAATTCTTCTTCTTCGGTAAAGTAGCATAGGGCCACTGGCTTTTGATGGCGGAATGAGAGTTCCTTGACCGCGTGAATCAACCTCCGGGAAGGCTCTTTTTCCTCGCCGGCGGAGCCATGCTGGAAAAGAATTCCATCCACCCCTCGGATTCTCAGGACTTGATCAAGAATCTTCGTATACAGATCAAAGTCGAAAAGGTCCCCCAGATCGAGAGGATTGGTGGGTTGGATCACTTTTGCCCTGAAGTAGCTTTGAATTCGTCCCGTAAAATTCTTTGCCAGGGGAAAAAGCTTGAAGCCATAGCGTTCGGCAGAATCCGCAGCCACGATGGCAATGCCTCCGGAGCGGGAGAGGACGATCAGGTTATTTCCCTTCATGGCCGGAAGGGAGAGGATCTTTACCGCACTGGCAAAGGATCGAAAATCTCTTGTCCTGATGATGTCCGACTGCTTTAATGCTGCGTCGACCACTCTATCGTCGTTCGCCAGAGCCGCTGTATGAAGTTTGGCGATATGGTGGCTTCCTTCTCCAATATTGGCTTTGTGGAGGATGATAGGCTTGGGGGTGGATCGTGCAATCTCCATTAATTCTCTTCCTCTTTCAAGGCTCTCTAAGTAAAGGCCGATGATTTCTGTCTGTGGGTCTTGGATAAGATATTTAAGGTAATCAATCTCCGTGAGATCCAGTTTGTTCCCCATGCTCACCACTTTGGCTATCCCTACATTGGCGCTGGCAAGCAGGTTGAAATAGGCTAAGGATACTCCGCCGCTCTGCGCCAGGACAGAGACTTTTCCTTTGTTGGCCGCTTCCTGTCTCAGTTTGACGAAGGGGACGACAAAACCGTTTGCGATATTGATGATTCCAATTCCGTTCGGCCCGACGATGCGAATTCCCCATTTCTTAGCAATCCGAAGGACCTCTTTCTCTAATTCTGCCCCTTTGTCGGAATATTCCCTGAACCCTCCTGATTCGATAATGGCCCATGGAATCTTTTTTTGGCCGCAAGCTTCCATGATCCCTGGGACAGTGGGAGCAGGCGTGAGGATCACGGCGACGTCGATTCCTTCTCTGAGATCATCTGGAGATGTATAGGTTTTTCTTCCAAAGAGAATCCCCTCTTTTTTACCTACTAATATAATCTCTCCCTTAAATTGGAATTTGAAGAGGTTTTCAACAATGATTCGGGCGAGGTTGTCGGGGTTTTCCGAAACGCCAATCACGACCACTGAATTTGGGTTGAAAAGTTGATCCATTTTTCACCCCCCTTTTCGGGAATCATATCCTTTGGAAAAGAGATTTTCAATAGGCCATGCTCATGTGAAGAGGCGTTGGATGTACTACACTTGGCTTGATAAAATCAGATCTCTTTGGAAAAGATTTTGGCGTACCAGGTCAATTCCACATAACCCATTCCCTTGACAGGA
>CAZEKS010000394.1:0-3044 GCA_964512795.1 uncultured Syntrophaceae bacterium | reverse complement strand
CGGGCAATCCCCTTTTCATAGCTCCCTTCGAGCTGGAGTTTTCCGTTGTATTCCTCGATGGTTTTTCCTTCATCCCGATCAAAAAATCTGAGCTTGTATAAGGCGGCGTCTCTATCGAGGACGAAAAGGACTGGCCTGAATTCCGCATAGCCACCCACATGGTAAGGTTTCTTCTCTATTTCGGAAATGTCGAATTTGTATTCTTCTTCAGCCAGGGCGAAAGATCCGAGAAAAAAGATCACCCATGCGAGACAAACCAGGGAACCCTTTTTCATGTCCAAATCTCCTTAACGAACGTCAACCAAACAAATGAATTTACAGAATTTGTAGGGTGCGATCCCCGAACGTCGTCTAATCCCCCTTTATCCCCCCTGCCTACCGGCAGGTAGGCTTTAGAAAAGGGGGAAAGTATCTCTCCTCCCTTTGTAAAAGGGAGGTAGGGAGGGATTTAAAGAGGCTCTTTCAAATAGCAAACTATAGTGAACGCCATAAATAAGTTGACGTTCACAGGGAGTGTCATTGCGAACGAAGTGAAGCAATCTCAAGAGATTGCCACGTCGCTTCGCTCCTCGCAATGACTATTTTCTTTGGGCGTTCACTATAATACTCTATTTCTTACTTCCTCAGGGATTCGATGTTCGGCATAAAGGTCAGGGTGAAGACCTCATCTTTGAAATCTCTTTGCTTGATATTGGCGAAGATAAAGATCGATTTATAGCCCTTGTACAAAGGGCTGTCTGTTTCAATGACCGAGGGCCTAACAATCCCTCCACCAAAATCCTTAATCTCTTTAAAATAGAGGGTCTTGATGAGCATGTCAGCTTCCGTGCGGCATTCGATCTTTGTGGGGAGCTTCCTATTCTTGTCCGCCCACAGCTTCAACCTGTCGTAAGCAACAGTCTTCGTCTTTGCTTTGAGATGCAAAAGATATTCATTTCCCATTTCCTCAACCTTTTCCACATCGTATTCCGCCGCGTAATCCAGTTGCAGGATGTCCGAGTTATTGAAAACCCCGCCCACAACCGATTGAAGACTCGTAATTCGAACAGGCTTCCCCACGTTGGGAATGTAAAGCCACATATTATCTCCCAGCCGTAGGGTGCTCCTCCCCTTTTCGCTGGCCGGAGCAAGGAAGAGTGCTACAACCTTGTCAACCCCCTTCTTCACCGAAAAGAGAGTATACTCTTTCTTCCGTCCATCCGGCTCCACATTAATCAGTTTCCGGTACATCTCATAAGATTCGGGGTTGAGATTTCGATCGATCTGCTTCAAAAGCTGGTTGCCATCAACCGCATAAGCCGGAATAGCCATAACCAACACCACCAACATAATCAAAATTCTCACCATGTCAGACCTCTCTTTCTGTACTTTAGATTTGGGTTCAAGGCTCGAGACAAACTGATTTGGCCTCCAACCTCTGACCTTAATCCTCCAACCTTCCTTTATACATGCCTTAGTGCTTTAATAGGCTCCATTCGTGAAGCCTTAAAGGCTGGCTGTAAACTGGCGGCCATAGAGATGAAGATGACAATTATTGAGATCGTAAGCACATCGAAAGGACCGATAGTGGCCGAAAGGACAAGCCCTGTTTCCCTCCCGAAATCAAAGGTGATGCCAACACGATTGAGGATGAGAATGATAATCAGCCCTATCAGGTCACCCGCCAGCGCTCCCATGGTTCCGAGAAATAATCCTTCCAGGACAAACATCGATAGAATTTTTCCCGGCAGCGTGCCGATGGCCGCGATCGTACCAATCTCCCTTATCCTCTCATAGACCGCCATGATCATGACATTCATGATACTAACCAGGACCACAGCGATCAGCATGAGCTTGATAAAGAAGGCCATGACATCGATCATTCTTGCGATATTATAGAAAGGAGAGAGTTTTTCCCAGGTATGCACTTCGTAAATGGGTTTGCCCTGCTTATTGACCTCCCCGGAAAGAAGTCTTTCAAGTTTGTCACTGAAGGCATGGAGCTGTCCAAAGTCCTTCAACCGGATGGCCACCTCGCTCACTTCCATCTCCTCCATTCTTAAGACCTCCATTGCATCCTCAATGTGGATATAGCCATCCCTGCCTCCAGGTCCTGTCACGCTTTCGAGAACTCCCGCGACTTTGAATTGCTTTCCATTAACAGACCCATCCTTGTTGGTGGCGATGATGACTACCGTATCGCCTAAATTCACTTTCATGCTTTTCGACATAAGCTCAGGAATCCAGATCTCCCCTTTTTCAAGAGTCTTTTTTGCCCCATTTGTAAGCCTCGATGGAAGGAGGGGGACGGTCTTAAATTCCCGGTCCGGATAGACTCCATTGAGTCTGATATTGGTCGTCTCGACAAAGGTGCTGAACATCCCCCCAAATTTTATACGAGGAGAGAAGGCTTCCACTTCAGGCTGCTGTTTGAGAATCCCTTCCAATTTCTGATAAGCTTGCAGTTTAAGGTTGAGATTGAGGGGAAGGTTATCTATGGAGGCCAAATAACCTTTCCTGTGAACCTCCAAGTGCCCCAACATCGAGTCAGTCATCTGTCCGACCATCATGTTCTTGAAAGAACCGCTTATCGAAATGAAGAGGAGAACGAAAACAACCCCGATCGTCACAAGAGAGGCTGTAAGCAGCGTCCTTCTCTTGTATCTCAGGAGATTCCTGAAAGCGATTTTAAATAGATTACCCATTTTTCTTTCCTCCTTTGGCCTGTTTTCCAACCAGTTCTCCATCCTCCAAGCTGTATATAATCTCCGCTTCGCCCACGATCTTCTGGTCATGGGTGGAGAAAATGAAGGTAGTCTGAAACTCATTCCTCATCTTTTTCATCGACTCAAGGACCAGAAATGCGGTCTTATGGTCAAGATTTGCGGTCGGCTCATCGGCCAGGACCAGTTTGGGATTTGTCACCAGGGCTCTCGCAATGGCCACCCTCTGTTTCTGGCCCCCGGAGATCTGGTCAGGGTTTTTATCTTTTTGCTCAATCATCCCAACCGCCTCCAACATGGTCAGAATTCTCTTTTTCCTTTCGCCTCCAGGAATATTCTGGA
>CAZEKS010000393.1:0-3049 GCA_964512795.1 uncultured Syntrophaceae bacterium | reverse complement strand
AATTCAGATGCTTCTCGATTTATGAGAGAGGAATTTGCGGAAGGCTCTAAGGGAATGGACTATCCCCTTAGAGCTTTTGCCAGGGTATCTTCTGGAAGGACCTTTTCATCGTTCACTCCAGGAGGTTATTGCGTTAATGGGCGATCTCGAAGAGAGAATTAGCATTTTATTATAAGCAAATCACGTGCCAGTCGCTGGATGTCCAAAAAAATTGTAGATAATAAGCTGATTTTTAAAGTAGACTTCTCTCTCCATCGTTCTCGAGAGACCACCAAAACACGACTTATAAATTGCCTACTTTAATAGGCAGTTCATATGAATATAAACAATCTTTCATAACGGGTGCGTCACCCCTCAAACAATGAAAACTGCCAAGTATTATCCTCCCCCTTGATGGGGGAGGATTAAGCCCTGAACCATGTGAGGTTCAGGACAGTCATGCACCCTACGTGGTGCATGGGTGGGGGTGGACCTGGTATGATCCCCCTCACCCCCGCCCTCTCCCCTGCCTTCGCCGAAGTGGCTTCGCGCAGGCAGGCGCCAGGGGAGAGGGGGTAAGAGATCACAGTTTTTAAAGGCGTTCTTTTCCGGGTCCGAGATCCCCCGGGGTGGGGCGGAACAGTGAAGAAAGGACCCCCTATCTTGCGGTCTTTTTTGCTTGACATACAACCCAGTTTCTCTTATGTTCAACCCAACCCAAAACGAATTCTCATCGTCCACCCCGTCAGAAATGATGTCCCGCTACTCTGCCCTGTACACCATGCGGTGCAGGGCTCTGCAGCGGGGTTAGGTCCCAGAATAATTCCGGCGGGGTTTGATGCCCCGCTCGGTTTAGAGTCGCAACGACTGGAATTTCTAACGGGGTTCATTCGCTATCAATCATTCTCCAACACTGATCACTCTTTTCAGGAGGGCTTTCATGGGAAATCAAATAGTCAAATGGGAAGTGAAAGACGGTATCGGCACGATCACCCTCAACCGTCCAGAAAAACGCAACGCCATTAACGGAGAGGTGCTGGAAGGAATCAACAAGGCATTCTCTGAACTCAGCCTGAGCCTGGAAACCAAAGTTATTTTGCTCCAGGGTGTCGGTCCGGCCTTCTCTGCGGGGGTTGATTTTAACTACCTGGCCGCTCTCGCACAGGATGATAAGAGGGCTCCCGGGATCGGCTTCCGAGAGGGTGTTAATATGATTCAAAACATCCTCAACCGGATTGAACGCATTGAAAAGCCTGTCGTGGCCAAGATTCACGGCTTCTGTGGCGGGCTGGGGCTGGAGTTGGCTTTGACAGCCGATTTCCGAGTCGCCTCCGAGAGCTCAACATTAGGGGTTCCCGAGATTATCCTGGGGATCATTCCGGATTGTGGCGGAACGACCCGCTTAACCCGTATGCTCGGTCCGGCCTGGGCCAAGGAGCTGATCATGACTGGAGACATGATCTCTGCCCGGAGAGCTTATGAGATCGGCCTGGTCAACCGGATTTTTCCCGATGCTCAATTAGAAGAGCAAACCAATGCCTTCTTGGCCAAACTGCTCCAAAGGCCTTCCATGGCCATGGGACTGGCCAAGAGGGCTATCGATTGGGGGGTGGGGCTGGACAAGATGACCCATATGGATATCGAAGTGTTGGTCCAAAGTCTTTTGATTACGGCGAAAGATTTCCCCGAGACTCTGCAAAAGGGTTTTGCCACATTGTTAAAAAAATAAATGGGATATGCCCCTCTTTTTTAGACATGCATATTTTTTCGGAACTCTTCCACGTAGAGTCTATACTTGGTCAACTCTTCTGCTGACATTTCGTCCGGGAATTGAATTTGAACCTGGGTTAATGTATCAATTACCGTTGGGGCATAGGGTGCCAAACCCAAAACGGTCACTTTGTTTCCTTTTTCAAGTTTTATCTTACCCAGCATAAAATAAGTTAAAAACTTGCTCTCTTTTCGCAATATTTTTTTCCATTCCTGGGGCGTGGCTGCCATGAGGTAATCTGCTTTCTGCTTTGCATCCTCCTCACTGAAGAAGGCGATCGTCGTCAATTTTCCTTCCTCAATAAAGGTGCCAAATATAAGGTCCTTATCAATGCCCCATGTAGGCTCCGCTTTTACTCGAAAACACATTTTCGCTGACAATTTCTTCAACTTTCCTTCCAGACCCGGATCGGATCTATAAATTCTGGCAGTCTCCTCGAGCCATTCCGGTGTACAATACTGGCACTTTATCATTTTTAGCACCTCCTTATTCCCTATTAAGAATCACCCACTTCATTCCTTCATCTTTTTAAGGACTTCATCCCTCAAAACCTTCTTAAATAATTTTTCAGTAACCGTCAAAGGCATCTCCTCCCTGAACTCGACAAACTTGGGGACAGCATAAGGGGCAACATGATTCCTGCAGAATTCCCGGATCTCTTCTTCGGTCACCTTGCCTTTATACTGGTCTTTTAATTTAATCACGGCCATGATCCGCTCACTGCCGGGAGTGTTCGGATCCGGAACACCGAAAGTCGCTGCCATATGGACTCCCGGATGTTTGTACAGGATCTCATCGAGTGTGGCGGTATAAACTTTCATTCCGGATATGTTCACCATGTCTTTAGCCCTATCGACCAAATGGAAATAACCATCCTCATCCATTAAAGCAATATCCCCCGTGTGGAGCCACCCATCCTCTGTTAATCCTGAGCCCGGATTAGGCCAGTATCCTTTCATGATCTGCGGACCTCTAACAACGATTTCTCCTGGTTCACCAAAAGGGACTTCTTCCCCGGTTTCCAGATTCAACAGCTTACATTCCGTGTCGGGAGATGGAATTCCCAGACCCCCTTTATCCTTAGGCATAAAGCCGGTGATCTTGGAAAAACCCGAGAGATTGAGATGGGTCACGGGTGAGGTCTCGGTTAGACCGTAAGCCTCGGAGATGGGGGTGCCAATTTCTTTCTTGACAGCCTCAGCCACCTCTCTGGGAAGGGCGGCTGATGCACTCATTAAAACCACATTCATTTTCCCCACCTTGGCTTGAGCAATTCGCATGAACTGGGTGGGAACAGCC
>CAZEKS010000392.1:0-3052 GCA_964512795.1 uncultured Syntrophaceae bacterium | reverse complement strand
TCCTTGTTGCACTCTCTGGCTGTGGCTATAACACGATGCAGAAAAATGAGGAGGCAGTCAAGGCGGCATGGGGAGATGTTGAAGCAGCCTATCAGAGGAGAAATGACCTTATCCCCAATCTCGTCGAGGTTGTAAAGGCGTATGCCAAGCATGAAAGGGAAACCCTCACTGCCGTCACGGAGGCAAGGGCAAAGGTCGGGGCGATGCAGGTGCCCAAAAATATCATTGACGATCCCAAGGCCTTCTCGCAATTTCAGGAGGTCCAGGCTGGAATGAGCAGTGCCCTTTCACGACTGATGGTCATCGTCGAGCGCTATCCTGACCTCAAAGCGAACCAGAACTTTCAGGACCTCCAGCACCAGCTGGAAGGAACAGAGAACAGGATCAATGTCGCACGGACCCGCTATAACAAGGCGGTCGAGGTCTTCAATACCTCCATCCGGATATTCCCAAACAATTTGACCAATAGCCTTTTGCTCCATCTGACACTGAAAGAACCTTTCAAGGCCGAGCCCGGGGCTGCAAAGGCACCCCAAGTAAAATTTTAAAGATGGAGATGGGGAGATAGGATGATGGGTAGAAAAGAAGAGAAATCTTTACTCCCCTTGAAAAAGGTGTGGGGGGAATTTGAAGGTGAAAATCTAAAATGAAGAAATGGTTATTCCTTTTGATCTTTTTTCTCTGGTGTCTGCCTTTTAGTGCTTACGGCCTTGATGTTCCGAGGCTCCAGGGCTATGTCAACGATTATGCGGGGATGATCAGTCCCTCCGCGAGGTCGAAGATTGAAGAGGGGCTAATGGCCTTTGAGCAGTCGGATTCAACCCAGATCGTTATCCTGACCATTTCCTCTCTTGAAGGAGAAAATATTGAGGAGTTTGGCATCAAGGTGGCCGAAACATGGAAGATCGGGCAACAGGTGAAGGACAACGGGGTTCTTTTCATCGTCTCCAAACAGGATAGAAAAATCAGGATCGAGGTCGGCCGCGGCCTCGAAGGAAAGTTAACGGATCTGATGGCGGGAAGAATTATCGATCAGGTCATCAAACCGAGATTCAGCAAAGGTGATTTTGACGGAGGATTCATTGCAGGAGTCTCTTCAATGATCGATGCCACACGTGGCGAGTTCAAAGCCGAACAAAGGCCGGCCCAGCGCGGGCAGAAGGGCATCTCTCCTTTTCTGAGTATCTTTCTGTTTTTTGCTGTTTTTACAATTATTATGGGTAGTGTCTCCCGTGTTCTCGGTGGAGTGATTGGAGCCATAGGGCTCCCCACACTTGTCTATCTTATCGCCTCTGCCGCCAGCATCCCCATCTTTATTCTCCTAACTATATTCGGGTTTGGCGCAGGTTTCTTTTTGCCCCATCTCTTTTCATCAGGAGGTTCCCGAAGGGGCGGCAATCGTCATCATCATGGTAGCGGTTTTTTCTATGGATCAGGGATGGGTGGTTTCTTCTCCGGTGGGGGTGGTTTTGGCGGCGGTGGCGGCTTCAGTGGTGGAGGCGGCTCATTCGGTGGAGGAGGGGCTTCAGGAGACTGGTGATGAGAGGACATCCGAAATCGGAAAGATTCTTTACTGCAGAAGAAAAAGAGAGACTGAAGACTGCCACCCACGAGGTCGAATCCAGGACGATTGGCGAAATCGTTGTCATGGTCGTTGACCATAGCGATCATTACATTGAGGCAGAGGTTCTCGGCAGTGTCCTTCTCGGAAGCCTCTTATCATTGATTTTGACCGTTCTCTTCTTTCACTCCTCCATCTGGTCTTATATTCCCCTGAGCTTCATATTCTTTTTCCCCTGCTGGTTCCTCTTTATAAAAGTGGAGATCTTGAAAAAATACTTTATCGGAATCAGAAGAAAAGAGGAAACAGTCAGGCTTAGGGCTGAAAGGGCTTTTTTTGAAAGAGGACTTTACAAGACAAAGAAGAATACGGGGGTTCTCTTCTTTCTCTCCCTCCTCGAAAAGAAAGTCTGGGTTCTTGCAGATAAAGGTATTTATGAAAAGATGGATCAAGAAACCCTGAACCGCTTTGCGAATGAGGTTTCAAGAGCGATCAAAGAGGGCCGGGCCTGCGATGCCCTTTCTCAGGCCATCCAGGAAATAGGGGTTTACCTTGCCAAACATTTTCCCATCACACATGAGGATACCAACGAACTCCCCGATGATGTCATGACCGAAGAATAATTCCTTATGCTGCCACGGCGGAGATAGCAAGGCATTCGGGGGTCGCACTTCGCCCATTGCCAAGCCCGTTCAAAAGCTGGAGCCGTAATAATAAAAGTGATAATTTTCAACAACGTCGCTCCTGACGTTCCCTCCGACTTTCGATAAGAAATTCTAATTTGAAAAGCTGCTATTTAAAAGGCTTGACAAATTGACATAAGTTTGTATACTTTATATGTAACTAAATAGTTCCATAGGAGAGGGATTTTATGAAGACGAAGGCACATCTTGTGATTCCTCATGACATTCTGGAGGAGGTAGACCAAATCGCCGGGAAAAGGAGAAGAAGCCTATTCATTGCAGAGGCCACCCGGGAAAAGCTTCAAAGGGAGCGGTTTTTAAGAACCCTCGAAGAAACTCAAGGAGCATGGAATGATAAGAACCATCCTGAACTGAAAACCGCAAGAGATATGGAACAGTTTGTTAGTGATAAGAGGCAGTCCTATCGAAAAAGGCTGAAAAGGATTACAAATGAGTAGGTTCCTTTTAGATTCAGATGTGATCATTTGGCATTTAAGGGGTCAAAAAGAAGTAACTGGGGTCCTGAGAGATTTACAGAGATCCGGATTACCGGCCTGCTCTGCCCTTTCAGTCCTTGAGATTCAGTTGGGAGTGAAGAAGGGGGGGGAGGAGGAAAAAACCGACCGCTTCTTAAAGTCTTTAAGGATTTTTGATGTCGATATGGAGATCGCTAGCAAAGCAGGCCAATTAATTCGACGGTATAAGGCAAGAGGGGTAACGTTGGATTTGCCTGATTCCGTCATCGCCGCAACCTGCATTTTGCATGAGTTGATACTCGTCACCTACGACAAAAAACACTATCCCATCT
>CAZEKS010000391.1:0-3052 GCA_964512795.1 uncultured Syntrophaceae bacterium | reverse complement strand
GGAAGCTCTGACGGATCATTGGAGATTTTGCTCGATCTTAGAGAAAAAAATCCAAACGTAAAGATCATTAGTTTTTCTCGCAATTTCGGACAGACCGCAGCGCTAAGCGCTGGAATTGATTGCTCTAAAGGGGATATCATCATTCCGATGGATGGGGACCTTCAGACTGATCCGGAAGATATTCTTCCTCTTCTTCAAAAGATTGAAGAAGGATATGATGTGGTAAGCGGGTGGCGGAAAGATCGCAAAGATCCCTTTTTGACCCGGCGATTACCCTCAATGATTGCAAACAAAATGATTTCACTGATCGGAGGGGTTCATCTTCATGATTACGGATGTACCCTTAAGGCTTACAGGAGAGACATTCTGAAGAACATTAAGCTCTATGGCGAAATGCACCGGTTTATTCCGATCTATGCCCAATGGATTGGAGCTCGTGTATCAGAAATTCCAGTGCGCCATTTTCCCAGGGGGTCTGGCGCATCCAAATATGGGATGAACAGAATCTTTAAAATAATCTTAGACCTGATGGTAGTCAAATTCCTCCTATCCTATTCTCAGAAACCCATTTACGTTTTTGGGGGGATGGGACTTTTAATGATATTAGGAGCATTTCTGGCCGGGCTCTGCGCTGTCTATCTGAAATATTTTGAAGGGACTTCATTCATCTTGACTCCACTTCCATTACTGTGCGTCTTTCTTCTGCTGTCAGGATTTTTATCAATTCTCATGGGCTTTTTGGCTGAAATCCTAACTCGAACCTATTATGAATCGCAGGGAAAACCCACCTATCAAATTAAGGAAACGATTCCATAATTATTTTTGGAATATTGGAACAATGGAATAATGGGATGCCGAGAATGGATGGCATGGAAAGAGGTATATGAGTGATTACGCTATACGCCTTGCCTGCTGGCCCCGGTCCCGTTCAGGGGGTGGTGCAAGCAGGGGCTATGCAGTTTTTTTGGTGATGTAAAGGAAAAGAGGTGGGACGATGGCTTTAATTAAGTTCAAGACGTTTGAAGATCTGGAGAAGTTTGAGAGAGAAGGGAAAGGGTTAAGCTGGAATTTTAGACCTGATAAAAGCTATTTTAGAAAGGCTCTTCGATTAAGAATTAGAATTCCATTTCCCCATGGGTTGTACAAATTCGGAACCTTTGAAGAGGCCGAAAAATGGGAAAGAGAGTGGTGGATTAAGAATGGAGTTACAAAAAGAAATCGTTAGAGTGTGCGCAGGTTTAAATCGAGAGCGCGTCAAATATGTTGTGGTTGGAGGATGTGCAGTTATTCTTCACGGCTATTACAGGACGACTCATGATATTGATCTTCTTGTGGGTTCTTCTTCAGAGAACATAAGAAAATTGAAGAAGGCTTTACGGGAGATATTTCAATCCGATGAAGTATCAGAAATTCAAGATGTTGACATAAGTCAGTATGCTGTTGTGAGATTGGCCCCGGAATCTGAAGAGATAGTGATTGACATGATAGGTAAAATAGGAAAGATCGATTTTGAAGCGGCTGCTCAGGATATTGAAGAAGTAGAGCTTGAAGGGATAAAGATCCCTGTTTGCGGACTTTCGACCCTTATTGAAACAAAAAAGGGGGTGAGGCCGAAAGATAAAGAAGATTTACTTTTTCTGTTAGGGAAAAAGGAATATCTTAAGAAATAATGTAATGGGTCATGACATGTGCGTCACTCTCGAACCATGTAAATTCAATAAATTACGGACACGCATCACGGACACGGAAGACGATAGTTCTATTCTCTAAAATATTATGTGCGGCATTGTCGGGTTTCTCACCTCAAAGGCGACAAACGTTCCAGAACATGAAATTCTAAAACAGATGCGGGATATTCTCATTCATCGAGGCCCTGACGACGAGGGGGAATACCTTCGCCCCTTAGATGATAAGGGGCCTTTTGTCTTTCTTGGGCATCGTCGACTGAGCATTATCGATTTGGGAACTGGACATCAGCCTCTGTCCAATGAGGACGGGACGGTATGGGTGATTTTTAACGGCGAGATTTATAATTTTAGAGAATTGAGAGCAGAATTGAAGGGTAGGGGGCATCAGTTCCGCACATGCTCAGATACAGAGGTCATCGCTCATGCTTATGAGGAGTACAAGGAAAATTGTTTTAAATACTTCAATGGCATGTTCGCTATTGCGATCTGGGATGAAAAAGGGAATCGGCTGGTATTGGCAAGGGATCGCTTGGGGAAGAAACCCCTTTATTATAGCTTCACCAATGAGACCTTTCTTTTCGCTTCTGAGATGAAAGCGATCATGGCTAATCCTGCCTTTTCGAGAAAGGTCGACCGTTCTTCCTTGATGAAGTATCTTTTTTTTGAGTTCATACCCAGTCCTCATACCATTTTTAAGGATGCCCAAAAAATTCCAGCCGCCTCCTATCTTATCTGGGATAGGAAAAAGATAGATGTTAGGCAATACTGGTCCCCTTTTGATTCTAAGAAGGGTGAAGAAAATCTTTCGGAAGCCGAAGCAGAATTGAAGATGATGGAGCTTCTCAAAGAGTCTGTCAAACGCCGACTTATCAGCGACGTTCCATTGGGTGTTTTTCTGAGCGGAGGAATTGATTCAAGCACAATCACAGCTTTAGCCCAAAGAGAGGTTCCTGGGAAAGTAAAGACTTTTTCGATCGGCTTCGAAGATCCTTCTTTTGATGAATCAAAATATGCTTCTTTGGCATCTAAATATATTGGTACCGAGCATCATGAGCAGATTATGACCCCTACTGACTTACTAAATATCGTTCCTGGGCTGCCTGATATTTTAGATGAGCCCATGGCAGATGCGTCCATTTTACCAACTTATCTTCTTTCCAAATTTACTCGAGGCCACGTAACCGTTGCTCTGGGTGGAGATGGGGGGGATGAGCTGTTCGCAGGGTATCCGACCTATTTGGCTCATAGATTTGCGGTGCAATATGACCGCTACTTAGGGGTTTTACACCCGGCAATCAATTTTTTTGGAAATTTACTACCTGTATCCGATGATAATATTAGCTTTGATTTCAAGGTGAAAAAAT
>CAZEKS010000390.1:0-3053 GCA_964512795.1 uncultured Syntrophaceae bacterium | reverse complement strand
CAAACATGATTGGGATGCTGCTCCGCCAGGCACACCGCTTCTGCCGGTGCATCCCTTGGAGATCCTTGGCATCAAGCAATTCGCATGGCCTGGGGGAGCGCTTAAAGACGACCAGCCCTTTCAATGGGTTGAAGCCGAATATATGATGCAGGATGAATATGATGAGATGCTGGCTAATCCGAACGGATTTGCCGTGAAGAAACTCTGGCCCCGTATTTCCACAACCTTGGCCCCGTTAAGCGGGATGGCACAAATGCCACCACCACCCCTTCTTTTCATGTCAAATGCCTATACCCTTCCCAGCTTTATTGGGGAATTGGTTTCGCAGCCGGCCATGGTCGAACTGCTTAAAAAAGCGCTGGAACTGGGAGAGGTAAATGAAAAAAACAAACAGCTATTGATCCGCTACACCATGGATATGATGAATCTGGGATATCCTTTCGTTTTCGCTCCTGCGACCTTCCCGGCCTTTGACTGGATATCAGATACCCTGAGAGGTATGCGTGGCACTATGCTGGATATGTACCAGGTTCCGGATAAATTACTTGCACTCATAGAGATGTTTATCCCCCTGACCATTGGGGGAGCCGTTATGTGGGCGAATCAATCGGGCAGCAAAGGTGTTTTTATACCCATGCATCGAGGAGCGGCCGGATTTATGTCCAATGAGCAATTTGCTAAATTTTACTGGCCGTGTTTCAAGGCCCTGGTGTTAGGGTTGATTGACGCCGGGTTGACGCCTATTCCCTTATTTGAAGGGGATTACACGCCGAGGCTGGAATTTCTGCAGGAACTGCCCCCCAAAAAGGTTGTTGGCCACTTTGATAAGGTGGATAGGAAGAAGGCCAAGAGACTACTTGGGAATATTATGTGCTTCTGGGGCAATGTATCAGCTTCACTCATGTGCACGGGAACGCCCCAGCAGGTGAAGGATGATGTCCGTGAACTGATAGAGATCTTCGGCGACAACGGCGGACTGGTTATTGACAGTAGCATGGGAATACCCGATGAATCCAGGCCTGAAAATGTACAGGTCCTAACCGACGCGGTCCATGAGTATGGCATCTATTGAACGCAGAGACCCCAAAAGCCATCCCCATATGATGAGATGCATCGGGTAGGGTCGAAAAGACTCTATGCTCATTCGTTGACAAGATATCCTATAAGGAATTTTTGGACAAAGAAGACAGGGAGGGGTTATGCCATTCAAAGTCAAAGCGACACTGATTGGTTTCTTAGGAAATACGGAAAGGTATCCGTGCCACTTTAATCACAAGGTGGGCGATGAAGTTATTTTTGACGGGGAAAAGTATCTTGGAAGGCTATGCTCGGATGTTTGGCCAATGCTGACTCCCAAAGTGGCTGCGATTTTCGCAGCCGGGCCAAGATATGTGGAACCCATTTATTACTATCCTTTCTGGTATGCCCCTTTGAGTACTGCAGATCCGGACATGAAAAAGTATGATGGCGTTGGATTTAAGAACGTATTAGAAACCATTCAAGAACCTCCTTACTGCATGACGCACCTGGTGCCTCCCAATTCGTTCAAATGGCCGCCCCACCACGAGAGGACTGTGGCTAAAGATGTAATGGTCATATGTCCGGACGCGAGGACCTCTGCTGCCTTTAAGCTTGAGCCATTTGACCTAGCGGATAAGGGCCATGCCCTGCCTTTCTTCAGAAGGATGATGACAATCTTAGACAAGGTCCTGAAGAATCAAGGAATCAAGACTGCTAAGATAATAGATGAATTTTCCAAAGAGCAGAAATACGGAATATATCCTGCACTGTCTCCACAGATGATGGGTCCGTTGATTGAAGAGCTCACACTTATGAACTACCTCGTTATCAAAGGCGGAAAAGCTGCTGTAACCGAGAGGGGTATGGCTAAGCTTGAAAACTTCAAATCGAGCCTATCCCCTGAAGAAAGGGAGGCGTTGGCAATGTAGGTAGCTGAAGGTGATAGGTGTATTATTTAAAAAAATCATATATTGTGAGGAACTTGGCGGATTTTGTCGGAACCATCGAGCGGTGCAAGGAGAAATTGACAGTATTCAAAATGATGTTGCCCTGTAAGCCGAGTTGATTATGGCTGTGAATCATCATAGGTGGGAGAGGGTGAATTGAAGCTGAAAGGCAAGACTGCACTTATAACCGGAGGAGGCACAGGTATCGGTGCCGCCATCACTGAGCGGTTTGTCGCTGAAGGAGCGAAGGTTTGTATAACAGGCCGTAGAAAAGAAAAGTTGGACCAGGAAGCATCTCAATTTTCCAGGGAGTCAGTGATAACCTGCACGGGGGATGTTTCAAAGCATGATGACGTGAAAAGGATCGTTTCAGCCACAGTGACATTTGGAGGTAAAATCGACATCCTTGTGAATAATGCTGCGTCTGATGCCATTGGGCGTATTACCGAGCTTGATCCTGATGATTGGCGTCGCGTCCTTGAAATTAACCTTACCGGTCCATTCTTGCTTATGAAGGAAACGATTTCCATTATGATTCAGAATGGCGGTGGATCCATCATAAATATTGCCTCCGTAGGTGGCCTCCGTTGTATGCCTGGCGCCCCGGCATACGGCACGTCGAAGGCGGGCCTCATTTTTCTCACCCAGCAGGCCGCCTTGGAGTACGGTCCTTGGAAGATCCGCTGCAACGCCGTCTGTCCCGGAGCGACCCGGACGGCCATGTTGGAAGAGGCGGTTTCAGAATTGGCGAAGGGGATGAGGACTGATGTGAATGAAATCCTGGGGCGTTTCGCATCCCATGTGCCACTTAGAAGGGTTTCGGACCCTTGCGAGATGGCGGGCGTCTGTGTCTTTCTGGCCAGTGAAGATTCATCCTTTATGACTGGTGCCGTCCTTATTGTTGATGGGGGCGCCAACATAGTTGACGTAGCGGGAGCTTCGATCAGTTAATCCTGCCTTTCTACCTGCCAAGGCGTTTCTTAAACTCCTGCGTCAGCAAGGGAACGGCAGTAAAGAGATCGCCAACAATTCCATAAGTGGCTATCTTAAAAATGGGAGCTTCAGCATCTTTGTTGATGGCGACAA
>CAZEKS010000389.1:0-3056 GCA_964512795.1 uncultured Syntrophaceae bacterium | reverse complement strand
CCAACCTCTGCAGGGGTGAGGGGTTGATTCTCAAACTTAGGGGGGGCATACATCACGGTAACAGACTCTCTGACTTTTGGATCTCTTCCCTTTCGATACCACCGATTGCCCATGTAAATGAATGAAAAAATCGGAAGCAGAAATACCCAGTTTTCCTTAAGATTAACGGCCCACCAAAATTTCTTCCACGAAGACGGAGGGGGGACAAGCCCTTTGTCCCATCCAAAAACAACGGTCAGTCCTTCGCCCATCTTGAGGCTTCTCTTTGTATAGAATTTTCCGCTGTTGTCATAGGTCTCATAACCACATTCTTCCTTCGACCCATAGCCTCCCTCATAGCCCGCGGCCATTAAATTCTTGCCCTTCTCCTTCGTTGTCAAAAAAACAACCGCAGAGGCTTCTTTGATCGGGGCTTTCCAGTAATTTCCTGTCACATTCCAGTAGAGCTCATCATGGCCCCGGAAGAAAAGAATCACATTTTCGACTTCATAGGTGATGACATAAGTCCAACGTCCCTCCACATATTTTCTCGCGTCCCCGATTCTAATATTGATCACTGGACCCGTTTTCGTAACTTGATATTTCCATGGTCTCCCCGATCCATCCATTACAGACAAAACTCTTGTGGGTGTTGTGATCACTTTCCCAAAATCATCTCGATACTTAAAGGGGATCTCCCGATAAATCCCATGTCTCTGTTGATGAAATTCTACATCAATCGTTTCTTTGACAATAATGGATGAATCCTCATTTATCATGATATCCGAATGGAACTTGTCGATGGTAAAGTACTGTGCAAAGGCAGGAGAAGAAAATAGGATAAGGTTGAGGACAAGGATGAAGAAAGTGGGTACAATTAACTTAGACAATTTTGCAACGTTTTTCATTGGTTTTTCCTGCTGTGATCTTCTGCTTTCCGCCTTATGCAATTTGCAATCTACAATCTGAAATCTGCAATTTTTCAAAAGCTTACCTTCACAGGTTTTCTCTCGACCTCTGGCGTTTCGAGTTGAAATAACTCTGCCTGTTTAAAATTGAACTGCGATGCAATCAGGTTTGAGGGAAACGATTCAATTAGGATGTTAAAGTCCCGAACCACTGAATTATAATATCGTCTTGAGTATTCGATGTTATTTTCAATCTCCTGCAACTGGGATTGGAGCTGTAAAAAATTGGCATTAGCTTTCAACTCGGGATAAGCCTCTGCCACGGCAAACAGGCTCTTCAAGGTATCTCGAATCATATTTTCAGCCTTGGCCATCTCCTGAGGGGTGGTTGCCTTCATCGCCATGGATCTCGCTTCTGTCACCTTTTCGAAGACAGCCCTCTCATGGGAAGCATACCCCTTCACGGTTTCAACCAGATTGGGAACGAGGTCATATCGCTTTTTACACTGAACATCAATATCCGACCACGAAGATTTTACTGTGTTCCTGAGCCGGACGAGTTTGTTATAGATGGAGATCACAGCAATAACAAGGATGGCAATAATAATGAGAATAACGATTAGGGTCATGGCTCTTATCCTCCTGTGATGGGATTGTCCTGTAGATTACAGAATCTCAAGAATTTTTTCAAGTATTCTTCTTCTCCTGTTTCGTCCTCCCCTTCGCTTTTTTCTGGATCTTCTGAAATAGTTTGAGGATTCCGAGCTGCGAAGCTCTCTGGTGGACATAAGGCCAATCCATTTCAAAATAATGAGCAAACATCAACATTTCTGCCTGAACCTGTGCCTGAAGGTCTCTCCATTCCTCAGCCATAATAAGCCGATCTAAAAGGATGTCTTCAACCTTTAGGATTTTTAGTCTTATCTTCTCGATTTCGATCTCATTCACCTCCTGGACGAGCAGGTGTCCGATTTGGAGTGGTCCCGGGGGAAATTCAACGGGAATGGGAATGTGAGGATGAAGCCAGTGACGGTAATCTTCGAATCGCTCGAAGCCGAGCCTTCTCATGATCATCTCAATTTCATTCTTCTCAAGAGGAGGAAGCACCATATCGATATCCGCCGTCGCGTATCCACCTGCAGTGTAATATTCAACAACCGTTCCCCCGACCAGCACGACGGAGATACCTTCCTCCTCAAAGGCTCCAGAAATGACGGCAGCAACATAGATCTGTTTTTCAAGTTTACCCTGTTTGGCCGCGGCTTGATTGAGCAATTTCTGGAATCGATCAGAGAGGGTCACGATAGCTTATCCAACATTCTTATTTCCACGGGATGACGTGGTCTTTGACGTTTCAGATTTCTACCATATTCCCGTATGATCTCTTTTGATCGCTTTTCCCAGGTCTTTCTTTTTCTTAATGTCCCCTCAAGGGTAAAGGTCTGAGCAACCCTGGGGCTATTCGAAACGCCGATTGACTTATCAACAAGCGATTTCAATTCTGGCAATAAGAGAAAGTTTTTGTTCACTTTGATATGTCTTCGATTCCCAGAGGACCATGACAAGATAAACCCTATCTGGTCTAACCTATCCAGTTCTCTCTTGATAATGGGGGCAGGCTCTCCTGTTTCTCGGCTCAATTCTCTGAGATGATATTCTCTATCCTGATTGTTCAAAAGGTGAATGAGAACCTTTCGCCTCGAGGCCGAAGAGATGAAAAATTCAAGCATAAAACCTCCAGATAGAAATTGTTACTTTTTTTATAACAATTTATTAGGGACTTGTCAAGGCAACCGGTTGTACAAGGAGGATTTGCGATTAAAAAAACTGTCAACACAATATAGAGAAGGACGGAAAGAGACCAGGACGCTTTAAACGCAATTGCAGACAACACCTGTCTTCATTTCGGATTTTTTTGAGAACTAACGATTACGGATGGAAGTGGGCATACCGCATATGTCCTATTGATGCTTGGCAGTATGCAAATAAGCAAGGACCTGAGCAGGTCATTTGTTGGAGCTTATGACCCCAACCCATGCGCTGATAAAAAGATCAAAACTACTTTGCTGACGGGACGATTAGGAAAGGATAGGGAAGGTTCTTTTCGTTCAGTTCATTCAGTTTCTTTTTTTATCGTATATAATATCTTTAATAATTGAATTTTCTTTT
>CAZEKS010000388.1:0-3056 GCA_964512795.1 uncultured Syntrophaceae bacterium | reverse complement strand
CGGCGTCGATGAGGACCATCGCTGCCAATTCCCCTCCTGTCAGGACGTAGTCCCCAATCGAAATCTCTTCATCGATAAAGAGCTCTCTTGCTCTTTCATCCACTCCCTCATATCGGCCACAGAGAAGGATGAGATGGGGTTGAGTGGAAAGCCTCCGAGCCAAATCCTGATTGAAGGGTTTCCCCTGGGGAGTCAGATAAACCGCCCGGGCAGATGGATTTTGAGACTTGGCCGATTCGATGGCCCGAGCAATAGGCTCCACTTTCATCACCATGCCCTGGCCTCCTCCATAAGGGCTATCATCCGCCACCTGATGTTTATCCAAGGTAAAATCTCGGATGTTAATGGTCCGGATTTGAATAAGTCCTTTCTCGATGGCTTTGCCTAAAATGCTTTCCTGCAGAGGGGAGGAAAACATATTGGGAAAGAGGGTGAGAATATCAAACCTCATCCTCATCCTCCCACAAACCCTCGATTCGGGCGACCTCCATCACTCTTCTTTTAAGGTCTATACTCCGGATCACCTCCTCGGTCGCTGGCAGTAAGATTTCTCTCCTTTTTCCTTCAACCACGTAGACGTCATTGGCCCCCGTAGGAAAGATCTCCCTGACCTCTCCGATCCTTTTGCCTCCCTGGGTCTCAACCTTCATTCCCAGGAGGTCCACCCAATAATATTCTCCTTCTCCCAATTCAAGAAGTGCTTTTTTCTCAATGAGGATCTCCTTCCCTATCAGAGGCTCTGCCTCTTCGATCTTTTCAATCCCTTTTAATCGGAGGATGAGACGCGGTGGTTGAGGAACTGCCTCCAAAATCTCGAAGGCCTCTGGCCTGCCCTCTTCGTCCTCGATGAAAATCTCACGATAGAGGGAAAACCGGTGGAGGTCCTCTCCAAAATACTCCACCTTCACTTTCCCCCTGACCCCGTGGGGTTTGATTACCCTGCCGATGGGGAAAAGATTTTTCTCCATAGACCATTGTTGCGATTTCTGAAAAAGTCCAGAAATCTCTGATACCATTGATTAGGGACCGATGACACAGATATGACATTTATTGAAAAATCAGGAAAATCCCTGCCTACCGGCAGGCAGGTGTGTAATCTTTTTTTGAAATCTGTGTTATCAAGAGGACGTAAAATATTTTTTCAGACCTCTTTTATTCGATGATCTCTAAAACAGAACGTTTCCCCAAATTCGCCGAGACCGCCCCCAAGATGACCCGCATGGCCCTGGCCGTCCTTCCCTGCTTCCCGATCACCTTCCCCAAATCTTCCTTCGCTACAGAGAGTTCAATAACGGAAGTTCTCTCACCTTCGATTTCAGAGACCTTGACTTGATCTGGATAATCAACCAATGCCTTGGCAATATACTCAACGAGGTCTTTTGCGTTCATAACCCCACCTCCACTTTTCGCATCAGTTTTTGAAGAGTTTCATGATCAGCAAGGGTTTGGAAAAAGGCGGCTTATTCAGCCTTCTCTTCCGCCAACTTCTTTGAAATTCCGGATCGTATTAGAAGTTGACGAACGGTCGGGGTGGGCTGAACTCCCTTTCTCAGCCACTGAATCGTCTTTTCTTCCTTGAACCGAACCTCCACTGGATTTTTCTTTGGATCGTAGGTTCCCACCTGGTCAATAAATTTGCCACCGCTGGAAAAACGACGATCCGAAATTACAATTCGGTAATATGGGCTCTTCTTCCCACCAAATCTCATTAATCTCATCGATGCAGCCATATCGTTTTCTACCACCTCCTTCTTTGCCCCCTCACCCCGTCCCCTCTCCCCGAAGGGGAGAGGGGACGGGGTGAGGGGAAAATCAAAACTTGTAGACGACTCTTACGCCCCCAATAAATGGGGGCGCTACAAAATGCCATGCGATTAGGAGAAAAACGGCGTTCTTCCTCTTCCGAATCCTTTTTCTCCCATTTTAGTAAATTGCTTCATCATCTTCCGAGCCTGGGCATATTGTTTAAGCAGTCGGTTGATATCTTGAACGTTCGTTCCGCTTCCTCGAGCAATCCTCAATCTCCGGCTTCCATTGATGATCTGATAATTGGCCCGTTCCTTAGGCGTCATGGAATTGACGATGGCCTCCACCCTCACCAATTCCTTTTCATCGAAATCGAGGCCTCCTATCCCTTTCATCTTTTTTGGAAGTCCTGGGATCATCCCCAAGATCGATTCCAATGACCCCATCTTTCGAACCTGTTGGATCTGGCCCCTAAAATCCTCCAAGGTAAAAGAATCTTTCCGGATCTTCTTCTCTAACTCTTTCGCCTTTTCCTCATCGAAGGCAGCTTCTGCCTTCTCAACCAGGGTAAGGACATCTCCCATCCCTAAAATTCTTGAAGCCATTCGATCGGGATGGAAAGCCTCCAAGGCATCTAACTTTTCTCCCACTCCGATAAATTTGATGGGTTTTTGTATCACGGATTTAATTGAAAGGGCAGCTCCTCCCCGTGCATCCCCATCCATTTTGGTGAGGATGACTCCATCAATCCCCAGCCGGTCATTGAAGTTTTTTGCAATATTGACCGCATCCTGTCCGGTCATGGCATCGGCTACCAAGAGCACCTCTTTGGGCTTGATCTGGTTTTTGATCTCCCGGAGTTCCAGCATCAATGCTTCATCGATATGAAGCCTCCCGGCGGTATCGATGAGCATCAAATCATAACCTCCCTTGAGGGCGAAGTCCCTTGCTTTCAAGCAGATCTCCATCGGGGTTTGGGAAGCTTCGGGACGGTAAAAATCAACTTTTAACTCTTCCCCTAATTTCTGCAATTGCTCAATCGCTGCGGGTCGGTAAACATCAGCGGGAACAAGGTAAGGTCGCTTCTTTTTTCCCTGAAAATACCGCGCCAGCTTACCTGTGGTGGTTGTCTTCCCACAGCCGTGGAGACCTACCAGCATCATTGGAACGGGGGGACTTCCCGAAAGGTGAATCTTCTGCTCCTCACCACCCATCAGGGAAGTCATCTCTTCTTTTACAATCTTGATCAATTGTTGAGCGGGTGTGAGGCTCCCCATCACTTCCTGACCGACCGCCCTTCCCTGGACTTG
>CAZEKS010000387.1:0-3072 GCA_964512795.1 uncultured Syntrophaceae bacterium | reverse complement strand
ACTTCCCTTTCCCGATCAGACGAGGAAGTCTCTGTGTTCCTCCGAAACCTGGAAAAATGCCGAGGGTGACCTCTGGAAAGCCGAACCTTGCATTCTCAGAAGCATAGATGAAATCACAGGCAATGGCAATTTCCGTTCCTCCTCCCAGTGCATAACCATTGACGGCGGCGATGACCGTCTGATCAAGATCCTGAATCATTTTTAAGGTGAGATGGCCCAGCTTCGAAAAGTTCAGGGCCTCAAAGGAGTTCATCCCCTTCATCTCCCCGATATCGGCCCCAGCGACAAATGCTTTCTCTCCACTCCCGGTGATGATGAGAACCTTCAGTTCTGAATGGTCCTTCACCTCCAGGATTCCCATCTGGATATCTTTGAGAGTCTCCATGTTTAAGGCATTGAGCGCCTTGGGTCGGTTGATCGCGAGGGTCCCGATTTCCCCTTCAAAAGATAACAAAATATTCTTATATTCCATCTCCTCTCCTCATTTCAGTTCGGAGTCTTGAATTTTTGTCTTCTACTCCAAACTACGAACTCTGAACTCTTAACTCTTTTCTAAAATCATGGCCATCCCTTGACCGCCACCAATACAGAGGGTGGCAAGACTGAGATTGACTTTCCGGCGTCTCATTTCATGAAGAAGCGTGACGATCAACCTTGCGCCCGAGCATCCAATCGGATGACCCAGAGAGATCCCGCTTCCGTTGACATTGGTCCTTTCCATATCAAATTTCAGCTCACGGATGCACGCAATCGCTTGGGAAGCAAAGGCTTCATTCAGTTCAATCAGTCCGATATCATTAAGAGTAACTCCACCCTTTTTCAGGGCTTTCCTCACTGCAGGAATAGGGCCTAAGCCCATATAGGCCGGGTCAACCCCTCCAGCAGCATAGGACCGAATTGTTCCCAAGGGTTCTAAATTCAAGGTCCTTGCCATTTCTTTAGACATCAAGAGGACAGCGGCAGCCGCATCATTGATCCCGGAGGCGTTTCCTGCGGTAACGGTTCCACCGGGTTTAAAGGCTGTGGGGAGTTTGCCCATCTTTTCTAATGAAGTATCCATGGGCCTTTCATCCGTATCAAAGATAATAGGTTCACCCTTCTTCTGTGGGATCACCACCGGAACGATCTCTTCCTTAAAAATTCCATTCTTGATGGCAGCCCTCGCCCTCTGATGGCTCAGCAATCCTAATTCATCCTGCTCCTTTCTCGATATTCCAAACTTCTCAGCGATGTTCTCGGCGGTGAGTCCCATGTGGTAGCCATAAAAAATTTCAAAGAGACCATCAAACACCATCAAATCGACCATTTCCTGGTTGAACATCCTGGCACCCCAGCGGCCCTGCGGGAACGCATAGGGAACCTGACTCATGTTCTCCATTCCTCCTGCCACCACCACCTCTGCCTCCCCTGTCAGGATTGATTGAGCGCCTAAGGCAATGGCTTTAAGACCTGAGGCGCAGACCTTGTTGATGGTGAAGGCATTGGTTTCCTTCGGAACCCCAGCATAAATCATCGCCTGACGGGCTGGATTCTGTCCCTGCCCAGCCTGGATGACATTGCCCATAATCACCTCATCGACTTGAACCCCCTCCATGGACTCATCCCATTGGTAATGGGATTTCTCCAGATCTATCATTTAAAGACATCAGGAGCAACCTCAAGAAGTTCCTTCTTAACAATTGGTTTAAGACCCACTTTTTTAAGGGCTTCTCTGATTACAATAGCCCCTAATTTAATGGCCGAAACCTCCTTCAGGGAGGCCCCGAATGTACCGATGGCTGTTCTGGCTCCACTCACAATAACAACTTCCCTCATTTTAATTCTCCTTTTATTCCCCCCTCTTGGCAGAGATGTGATGAAAGCGAGATAGAAAGGCTATTTGGTCAATTCAAGGGATAAATTTCACAAGTATATCTTTTAGCCCAAAACATTTTTTTTGTCAATACTTTTTTCCTCGATTTAAGTTTTAATAATCCGATTTTAATTTCGACAGGTTAGCAGCAGTGAGGATGGCTCTAACAAGATTGGCCGGATCGGCCAATCCTCTTCCGGCAATATCATAGGCTGTCCCATGATCAACGGATGTCCGGATGAAAGGTAATCCCAAGGTAAAATTGACGGCTTCCTTAAAACCGAACATCTTAATCGGTATGAGGCCCTGGTCGTGATACATGGAGATTACGGCATCAAAGGCGGTACGGCCCGAAAGGTTGAAAAAGGAGTCAGAGGGAAAGGGCCCTTCAACATCCATTCCAAGGGATTTTGCCTCTTCAATGGCTGGAAGTATCTCCCTCTTCTCCTCTTCTCCCAAGAGTCCATCTTCTCCGCAATGGGGATTGAGGCCGAGGACGGCAATTTTGGGGTGGGCAGTCCCGAAATATTTTTTCATCCCTTCATCCGTCAATCGAAGGGTAGATAGGATGCGATTCGCAGTGATCCATCTTGAAACATCCTTTAGGGGAAGATGGGTCGTCACCAGAACGATTTTCCATTTTGATCCCAAAAACATCATAGCGACAGGCGAGGCTTGAGCCAAATGGGCTAAAAGCTCAGTATGGCCCGGGAAACAGTAACCGGCTGAATTCATCGCTTGCTTATTGATCGGACAGGTAGTCATGGCATCCAACTTTCCACTCCTCACACACCTGACCGCCTCTTCAATATATTTCACCATGGCCTCTCCACACGATCTGTCCGGTTTTCCGAAACGGAGAGAAGGTACCTCTAATTGACTTACCGGAAAGATGAATATTTTCTGAGGGAGGTATCCGTCTTCTGGAATTTTCTCAATGACCTCCAGGGTGGTTGCAAGGTTTTGCATTTGGATGGCCCTTGAGAGCACTTCTCGATCACCGAAGACGACAGGCCGGCAGGCTTGAAATGGCTCTTTCATGGAGAGAGCCTTCACGATGATTTCCGGTCCGATACCGGTGGGATCACCCATTGTGATTCCGATGATGGGAAGCGTCATAAAATTAACCTCTATCAGAAATCATCCTAGTGTAGTGAATCTAACGCTTCTTTACATTAATTCCGAGGCCGTCATTCCCGCGAAGGCGGGAATCCAGCCCA